>DUSF01000059.1 GCA_012842745.1 Bacillus sp. (in: firmicutes)
CTTTAGAAGTTGCCCTTCATCTTGGTGACGATACAGTACGTACAGTTGCGATGGACTCTACTGACGGTTTAATTCGCGGAATCGAAGCAGTAGATACAGGCGCACCAATCTCAGTACCAGTTGGTGATGTTACACTTGGTCGTGTATTCAACGTATTAGGAGAAGTAATCGATCTTAATGATCCGATTCCTGCAGAAGCTCGCAGAGATCCTATCCATCGTCAAGCACCAACATTTGAAAATTTATCAACACAAGTTGAAATTTTGGAGACTGGTATTAAAGTAGTAGACCTTCTTGCTCCATATATCAAAGGTGGTAAGATTGGTTTGTTCGGTGGTGCCGGAGTAGGTAAAACCGTATTAATCCAGGAATTAATTAATAACATCGCGCAAGAGCACGGTGGTATCTCGGTGTTCGCTGGTGTAGGGGAGCGTACTCGTGAAGGAAACGACCTTTACCATGAAATGAGCGATTCTGGCGTTATTAAGAAAACAGCGATGGTATTTGGTCAGATGAACGAGCCACCTGGAGCACGTCAACGTGTTGCTTTAACAGGATTAACAATGGCTGAATATTTCCGTGATGAGCAAGGACAAGACGTGTTATTCTTTATTGATAACATCTTCCGTTTCACACAAGCAGGTTCTGAGGTGTCTGCGTTACTTGGACGTATGCCATCTGCCGTTGGTTACCAACCAACACTTGCTACTGAAATGGGTCAATTACAAGAACGTATCACATCTACTAACGTAGGTTCAGTTACATCTATCCAAGCGATTTATGTACCAGCGGATGACTATACAGACCCGGCTCCAGCGACAACTTTCGCTCACTTAGATGCAACAACAAACCTTGAGCGTAAGCTTTCTGAGATGGGTATTTATCCAGCGGTGGACCCACTTGCATCAACTTCACGTGCATTAGCACCTGAAATTGTTGGAGAAGAACACTATTCTGTTGCTCGTCAAGTACAGCAAACATTACAAAGATATAGAGAATTACAGGATATTATTGCGATTCTAGGTATGGATGAGCTTTCTGATGAAGATAAGCTAGTCGTATCACGTGCTCGTCGTATCCAATTCTTCTTGTCACAAAACTTCCACGTTGCTGAACAATTTACTGGACAAGCAGGTTCTTATGTCCCAGTAAATGAAACAGTACGTGGCTTCAAGGAAATCCTTGAAGGAAAATATGACGATCTTCCAGAAGATGCATTCCGTCTAGTTGGACGTATCGAAGAAGTTGTTGAAAAAGCAAAAGCAATGGCTTAAGATGCCTCAGATTTTCAAAGGAAGTTTTTCGAGCAAGCTCGAAAAAATCTGGGCAACAAATACGCCAAGGCGCATTTGATTCTAGAAGTGGGAAATGGGAAATGAGAGAATCTCATTTCTCACATCTTACAACTCACCTCTAGAATAGGAGGTTATCTAATGAAGACAACAAAAGTCAGTGTAGTTACTCCTGATGGCGCTGTAGTTGAATCAGATGTGGAAATGGTAAGTGTGAAAGCAATTAGCGGTGAACTTGGTATTTTACCAGGTCATATTCCGTTAGTAGCCCCATTAGCCATTAGTGCTGTTCGCCTAAAGAATGGCAACACAACTGAACAAGTTGCTGTTAGCGGTGGCTTCGTTGAAGTAAGACCTGATAAAGTGACTATTTTAGCCCAAGCAGCTGAACTAGCATCAGAAATCGATGTTGATCGTGCACGTGCAGCAAAAGAGCGTGCCGAACGTCGCATGCAACAAGCAAAATCAGACGATGTTGATTTTAAACGTGCTGAATTTGCCTTAAAGCGTGCTATTAACCGTTTGAATGTCGGCGGACGTTCTTAGTACAAAAAAACCTAAAGAGGGTTCAATTGGATCTTTCTTTAGGTTTATTTTTTTATGTATGTAAGTTTAAAAACGTTTGTTACCGTGGAATAATTTTATTTGCGAAATTGTCGATTATTTTAAATAAAAATGTGATAAAAGATACAGACTTAATCATAGAAAAGAACAAATGTCAACATATCCAAATTATTTTTCATGTTTTTTTGCGATATTTATGAACGTTTGTCGACACAATTATACGTATTTGCTATAATAGTGTCGGCATTAAAATTTAGAAAATACCGATTTGGGGGGGATGGTATGGACAGTTTACTGCTGTACCAAAACAATTATTTAATTGTAGTTGTTTTTCTGTTATTGGGTATTATACTACCAGTTGGAGCGTTAACGCTCGGACGATTTTTAAGACCTTTTAAGCCTTCAACAGAAAAGTACACAACCTATGAAAGCGGTCTCGAACCTTTTCACGAAGCTAGGGTGCAATTTAATGTTCGTTATTATATCTTTGCCTTAATGTTTGTTATTTTTGATGTGGAGACGGTCTTTTTATATCCATGGGCAGTTGCCTATGATAAATTAGGCATCTTTGCATTAATTGAAATGGTAATTTTCGTTGCAATGCTTACCATCGGTTTAATTTATGCATGGAAAAAGAAGGTGTTAAAGTGGACTTAAAATTAGAGGATATTACACCGGAAGAACAAGAAGAGTTTAATCGTAACGTTTTTTTAACAACAGTTGAAGAAATTAAAGCTTGGGCTCGCAGAGGCTCGATTTGGCCAATGACTTTCGGGCTAGCATGTTGTGCAATAGAAATGATGGCAGCAGGTGGTGCACATTTTGATATCTCTCGTATTGGTAAAGAGGTATTCCGTGCATCACCGCGTCATGCCGATTGTATGATTGTTGCAGGAACGGTTACGAAGAAAATGGCGCCAATCTTACGTCGTCTTTATGATCAAATGGCAGAGCCAAAGTGGGTCATTGCGATGGGAGTTTGTGCAACAGCTGGGGGTCCTTATGTGAAATCCTACGCAGTTGTAAAAGGTGTGGACCAAATCGTGCCTGTTGACGTTTATATTCCAGGCTGCCCTCCAAATCCAGCTGCTTTACTTTATGGTTTGCATAAATTGGAGGAAAAAATCCGCCTTGAAGCGAAGACTGGAAAGCGGGTGATGTAACAAATGAGTGAGAAGGATTTAGAGCAATTGAAGAAAGAAGCTGCCGAAAAAGCAAAAGCAGCAGCATTAAGAAAAATGGCTGAAAAGCAAGGTGCAGGACAAGCTAATACTACTGATTCAGCTCCATCAGCAACGGAGCCAGCAGGCGCGGATGCAAAAGCGAAGGCGGCTGCTGCCGCGAAGGCTAAAGCTGCTGCGGCAGCTAAGGCAAAGGCAGCGGCACTTGCGAAACAGCAAGGGGGAGCAGAAGCTACAGAAGATAGTGATGCTGGAGCAGCGGCTCTTGCAGCAGCTGGACCAGACGCTGACGATGCAGAAAAGGCAGCTTCAGCAGGGGCTGCAGCGGCTTTACAAGCCGAAGGTGCAACAGCTCTTCCAGAAGGCACTGATGACAAAGCAAAAGCGATTGCCGCCGCTAAGGCAAAGGCAGCCGCGGCAGCGAAAGCAAAAGCTGCGGCAGCAGCAAAAGCGAAGGCTGCTGGGGGCACGACATCTGAAGCTGGCGGTGTAACAGCTGGTGATGATGAGAAAGCGAAGGCAATTGCCGCAGCAAAAGCAAAAGCTGCCGCAGCTGCAGCCGCAAAGGCAAAAGCAGCAGGCGGTGCAACAGCTGGAGCTAGTGATGATAAGGCGAAGGCAATCGCCGCAGCGAAAGCAAAAGCCGCTGCGCTTGCAAAAGCAAAATCAGAAGGCGCAGGAGCTGATGCGGGCGTTGAAGCAGCACCAGAAACGCCGTCTCCAAATCAACCGTATTTGGATAAATATATTAAGGTGATAAAAGACCATCTTGGTGATGACGTCCTAGAAGCTGCTTACATAAACAAGCTTTCTCTAGACGTGCCAACATTGGTTGCAAAGCCGCAAAACTATTTTAAAATAGCCGAATTTCTAAAATATAACGAACAGCTTGGCTTTGATTATTTATCAGAGCATCATGGCTCAGATTTCGAAACACATATGGAAGTTTACAATCATCTATACTCTTATAAAAATCGCCAATCTGTTGCATTAAAAGTAAAAATTGATCGGAACAACCCAGAAATCGACTCTTTAACGCCACTATGGCCTGGCGCTGATTGGCCTGAAAGAGAATCGTATGATCTTTTGGGAATTAGCTATACGAACCATCCAAACTTAACTAGAATCATGCTTACAGACGATTGGGTTGGACACCCACTTCGTAAAGACTACGAGCAGTATGATGTGGAGGTGTAGCAAATGACTTATAAAATAGAAGAATTGCTACTCAACGTTGGTCCTCAGCATCCAAGTACACATGGAGTATTCCGGGTTATCTTAAAGCTAGATGGTGAAATTATTAAAGAAGCTACACCTGTAATCGGTTACTTGCATCGCGGAACGGAGAAGCTAGCAGAAGACTTACAATATACACAAATTATTCCATACACGGATAGAATGGATTACTTGTCAGCGATGACGAATAACTATACAGTTGTTCATACAGTTGAAACAATGATGGGCTTAGAAATTCCTGAAAAAGCGGAGTACTTACGCATAATTGCAATGGAGCTCGGCAGAGTTGCCAGCCACTTAATCGCGTTTGGTACTTTTCTAATGGATTTAGGTGCGACAAGTCCTTTCATGTATGCTGTTCGTGAACGTGAAATGATTCTCAACTTATTGAATGAATTATGCGGTGCGCGCATTACTTTTAATTATATGCGTGTTGGTGGGGTAAAATGGGATGCACCAGACGGCTGGATTGAAAAAGTGAAAGAGTTCATTCCATATATGCGTGAAAAAGCAAAAGGCTATCACGATCTAGTAACTGGAAATGAAATTTTCTTATCCCGTGTAAAAGGTGTTGGTGTCATTTCGAAAGAAGATGCCCTTGCTTATTCTTTAAGTGGTACAAACCTTCGCAGTACAGGCATAAAATGGGATCTTCGCAAAGATGAACCATACTCAATTTATGACCGTTTTGATTTCGAAGTACCGGTTGGTGAAAACGGGGATGTTTTTGACCGTTATATGTGTCGCATGCTTGAAGTTATGGAATGTCTGAAAATCGTTGAGCAAGCATGTGAACAATTCCCGAAGGATGGAGACTTCATCGGTAAAGTTCCAAGGATTATTAAAGCTCCAGTAGGTGAGGCGTTTACACGCATTGAAGGTGCCCGCGGTGAAATAGGCTGTTATATTTACAGCGATGGTAAAAAAGAGCCATACCGTTTGAAATTCCGTAGGCCAAGCTTTTACAATCTACAAATCTTTAAAAAGCTTGTTGAAGGTCAAAATATTTCAGATATGGTGGCAATTTTAGCTAGCTTTGATATCGTATTAGGGGAGGTTGATGGATAATGATGCAATCAATTTTACAATCACCTCCAGGCCTTTTGAACTTTGGGATCTACTTTCTGTTAGCAGCATTATTGTTATTTACGATAATCTTGGCCTTTGTTGCTTATTGTATTTTAGCAGAAAGAAAAGTACTAGCCTTTATGCAATCACGTATAGGTCCGAACAAACTAGGGGGACGCTGGGGTTTATTACAAACAGTAGCAGACGTTCTTAAACTACTACTTAAAGAGGATATTATCCCAAAAGCTGTTGATAAACCGTTATTTATTCTTGCACCAATTATTGCATTCGTACCATCTTTCATGGTTATTGCAACGATTCCGTTTACAGATAAATATCAGTTTGCTGACATTGGTGTTGGCGTCCTTTATTATGTAGCCGTTTCTGGTATTTCAATTGTTGGTGTCGTCATGGCTGCATGGTCATCTAACAGTAAATACTCTTTATTAGGTGGGATGCGTGCTGGGGCACAGATGATTTCATATGAAATCCCACTTGTTATGTCAGTGCTAGGTGTCATTCTATTTACGGGCAGTATGAATTTAAATGATATTGTTGCTGCTCAACAAAACTGGGCCTTTATTCTTATGCAGCCAATCGGATTTTTAGTATTTTTCATTTCTGCTAATGCAGAACTTGCTCGTATTCCGTTTGACTTGCCAGAATCAGAGTCAGAGCTTGTTGCAGGTTATCATACAGAGTACTCAGGCTTCCGTATGGCCTTCTTTATGCTATCAGAATATGTGTATTTATTTGCAATGGCAGCGCTAATGACAGTATTATTCCTAGGCGGCTGGAACCCAATTCCGGGCCTTGGCTTTATTCCAGGGGCTGTCTGGTTTGCACTTAAGTTCAGTGCAGTCGTTTATATCTTTATTTGGTTCCGTGCGACATTCCCGCGTCTTAAAGCTGATACATTGATGGAATTCGCTTGGAAAGTATTATTACCAGTTGCATTAGCCAACCTATTTTTATCAGCATTTATTAAAGAATTATTTTTCTAAAGGGGTGAAAGCATGAAGGGCGTATTAAAAGGCTTAGGTTATACCCTGAAGGAATTAACGAAAAAGCCGGTAACATATGATTACCCAAATGAGCCATTGGCCTTGCCTGATCGTTTTCGCGGTATTCAAAAATTTTACCCTGAAAAATGTATCGTCTGTAATCAATGTGCGGCAATTTGTCCGACAGATTGTATTAAACTGACAGGGAAAAAGCACCCGGATCCAAGCAAAAAGGGAAAAATTATTGACACCTATACAATCAATTTCGAAATTTGTATTTTATGTGATTTGTGTACGGAAGTTTGTCCGACTGAAGCGATCATCATGACAAATAACTTTGAGTTAGCGGAATATAGCCGCGATGATTTATATAAAGATTTAAATTATTTGGATGAAAATGACGAGAATATAAGAGAGGTGAATAAGCCATGAGTGGAGAACTGTTAGCGTTTTTTATCCTCGCCCTTATTGCGATTGCTGGCGGGGTTCTAATGTTAAACCTTACAAAGGTGGTCCACATGGTTGTTGCACTGGTATTCACCTTTCTTGCACTAGCCGGTTTGTATGTTACACTGTCAGCTGAATTTGTAGCGATTGTTCAAGTATTAATATACTCCGGTGCGGTTACGATTATTATGCTCTTTGGAATTATGTTAACGAAGCATAATGACGAAGAAGTGAAGAAACCTGGCTTATTGAAAACAGTTTTTGTAACAGCTGGAATTATCGGTTTCTTCCTTGTTATGTATTTCTCAATTAATGACTTAACATTAGGCGAACAAGCGCTCAACCTACATGAAAATAATGTATTGCAAATTGGTACGGAATTATATTCAAAATATATTATTCCATTTGAATTAGTTTCAGTATTATTGCTCGTAGCGTTAATCGGTGCGATTATTCTTTCGAAAAAGGACGACAAGGAGGGCGAAGCTCATGAGTAGTGTTCCTATATCCGTCTACCTTGTACTAGCACTAGTCCTATTTTGTATCGGTTTGTTTGGTGCTCTAACAAAAAGAAATACCGTGATCGTTTTAATTTCAATTGAATTAATGCTGAATGCAGTTAATTTAAATCTTGTAGCTTTTAGTAAGTATGGGGTAAATCCAAGTATCACAGGTCAAGTTTTTTCATTATTTACGATAACTGTAGCAGCAGCTGAAGTAGCCGTTGGTTTAGCGATCTTGATTGCCTTACATCGCAACCGTAGAACAGTTAATATTGATGAAATGAACATAATGAAAAAATAGGAGAAAGTCTCACTTACCTGTGAGTCTGGAAGGGGATTGTGATAAGATGATGGAATATGCATGGCTGATCCCACTGTTTCCACTTCTTTCTTTCGTACTTCTTGTCATTTTTGGTCGAAGTTTAAAAGAAAGCAGTGCCTATGTGGGTATGTTAGCAACATTAGCCTCCCTCTTACTTTCGATCATGGTGCTTTTTGAGCGCCTCAATGGGGAAAATGTGAAGATTGAGGGAACGTGGCTTACAATTGGTGATACTAGCTTAACAGCTGGTTTCGAAGTCAATCAATTAAATGCGTTAATGTTATTTATCGTTTCACTAGTAAGTTTCCTAGTACATATGTATTCGAAAGGATACATGCATGGCGATGAGCGTATCCCTGTGTTTTACAGCTATCTAGGATTATTTACATTTGCAATGCTATCATTAGTAATTTCACCGAATCTCCTGCAAGTTTATATTTTCTGGGAGCTTGTCGGTTTAGGGTCGTTCTTATTAATTGGTTTCTACTTTTTCAAGGAAGAAGCAAGAGCGGCGGCTAAGAAGGCGTTCATTGTAACACGTATCGGTGACGTCGGTTTATTTATCGGGATGATTTTATTATTCTGGCAAGTTGGAAGCTTTGAATATGCAGAGATTTTCGCTGCCGTTGAAAATGGAACAATTTCTACAGGATGGATTACGTTAACAGCGATTTTAATTTTCATTGGAGCTGTTGGAAAGTCTGGTCAGTTTCCACTTCATACATGGTTGCCGGATGCGATGGAAGGTCCGACACCAGTTTCAGCTTTAATCCACGCTGCTACAATGGTTGCAGCAGGGGTGTATTTAGTTGCATCATTATTCCCGTTATTCTCTGCTAGTCCGACTGCAATGACAACTGTTGCAGTTGTCGGTGGAATTACGGCAATTTTCGCAGCATCAATTGGATTAGTACAAAGAGATATTAAGCGCGTTTTAGCTTATTCAACTGTCAGCCAATTAGGTTATATGATGCTTGCTTTAGGGTCTGCTAGTTATGTAGCTAGTGTGTTCCACTTAATGACACACGCTTTCTTTAAAGCGTTATTGTTCCTAGCAGCGGGTTCTGTCATTCACGCTGTTCATACACAGGATATTGAAGAAATGGGTGGATTATGGAAAAAAATGAAGCTAACTGCTCCATTATTTTTAATTGGAACATTGGCAATTAGTGGATTCCCATTACTATCAGGCTTCTTTAGTAAAGATGAAATTTTAATTGCAGCATGGGCAGATGGTCGTTACGGTGTATTCTGGTTAGCTGTTGCTGCTGCATTTTTCACAGCGTTTTACATGTTCCGCTTATTCTTCTTAGTGTTTACGGGGGAAGCACGAGGAGAACAGAAGCATGCTCATGAATCACCAGGTGTGATGACGTTCCCGATGATTATCTTAGGAATTTTAGCGGTTGTCTCAGGTTATGTGAATACACCATGGTTTGGCACATTTTTGGGAGATTGGTTAACAGAAGGTACACACAGCTTCGGACATGCTCATGTTGAAGGTCCAGGCTGGATTATGTTCGTAGCAACAGGGGTTTCATTAGCAGGGATTCTTTTAGCATATTTAATGTACGGTGCAAAAATTTTATCACGCGATTGGCTTGTTAAGCCGTTTCCTGCTTGGTACAAGCTGCTATACAATAAGTACTACATCGATGAAATTTATCATTCTACAGTAGTACTTGGAACACGCGCGTTTGGTTATCTTTTACAAATCGTTGATACTTATATCGTTGGCGGCATTGTAAAAGGAGTTGCTGCTTTAGTTCAAGGAATTGGGCGAGCAGGTGCTAAGCTTCAAGATGGTCAAATCCAGACTTATGGAACAGTTGCCTTCTTTGGTATCGCCGTTCTAGTTGTGATCATTGCGTTGACAGGGGGGTATTTTGGATGAGTAGTCTACTATCAATGTTAGTTTTTTCTCCCCTGCTCGGAATTATCGTTTTAGCGTTCATGCCTAAAACG
This sequence comes from Bacillus sp. (in: firmicutes), assembly GCA_012842745.1. Taxonomy (NCBI): domain Bacteria; kingdom Bacillati; phylum Bacillota; class Bacilli; order Caryophanales; family Bacillaceae; genus Bacillus; species Bacillus sp. (in: firmicutes). The sequence continues at coordinate 9,583 of DUSF01000059.1, forward strand.
AATGAAAAAGCAATTAAAATGATGGGATTTGTTGCAACATTGTTGCCGTTATTACTATCATTTGTTGCTTACAGTAAATTTGATTTTAATGCAAAAGGTATTCAGCTTCTTGAGAAGGTTGATTGGATTTCCTTTAACTTAGGTGGGGATTTCCCGTTCATTATTAATTATGAATTAGGTGTAAATGGGTTATCTCTAGTATTGCTTTTATTAACAACTGTTGTGGCAACACTTGCTTCTATTGCTTCTATTTACATTAAGAAGGAATGGAAAGGTTTTTTCATGCTGTTTCTTCTTCTTGAACTTGGAATGCTTGGGGTGTTTGCAGCACAAAACACAGTATTATTCTTTATTTTCTTTGAAATTACCTTAATCCCAACATTCTTCTTAGTTGGTAAGTGGGGTTACGAAGAAAGAATAAAAGCAGCGTATAATTTCTTAATCTATAACGGCTTTGGATCAGCAGTTTTGCTAATCGTCTTTTCGTTGCTGTTTGCCAAAACAGGAACTGCCAATATTGAAGAGTTAAAAACAATTATGGCAGCAGATCCAATGGTACTTGCAAGCGTAGGAATTACGCCAGCTTTCAAAATGGGTGTTCTAATTGCCTTATTGATTGCTTTTGGGGTAAAGCTTCCGATTTTCCCTTTGCATTCATGGGTGTTAACAGTCCATGCAGAGGCGCCTATTCCAACAGTTATGATTCACTCAGGGATTTTGCTGAAAATTGGGGCATACGGTTTAATCACATTCGGTTTGAACCTGTTCCCAGCTGAGTTTGGACGTTTAGCAGTATTCATTGCAGTACTTGGTGTTGTCAATTTGTTGTACGGCGCATTTTTAGCGTTGGTCCAAACAGATTTCAAAAAGGTACTTGCTTACTCAAGTATTTCACATATGGGGATTGTTTTAATTGGTTTAGGTGCAATGAACGTAGAAGGTGTTCAAGGTGCGATATTCCAAGTTATCTCCCATGGTTTAATCTCAGCATTATTGTTCTTCATCGTTGGTATTATGTATGAACGGACAGGTACAACAGTGCTTGATTCTCTTGGTGGCTTAGCAAAAGGTATGCCTGTGGCAGCTGGATTTTTCTTAGCAGGTGCAATGGCTTCTCTTGGCTTGCCGGGAATGTCAGGGTTCATCAGTGAATTTACAGCCTTTTTAGGCTTATTTAAAGCAATGCCAGTCGTTGCGGCAGTCGGATGTTTAGGTATTATTTTAACAGCTGCTTACCTTTTAAGAGCAGTATTAGGTATTACATTCGGCCAGGCAAGCACTCGTCTTACAGGGATTTCAGATATGCGCTCAGTTGAGTATGTTCCAGTCATCGTATTGTTGGCATTTATTACTTTAATCGGTGTCTACCCTAATATTCTAACAAGTGCAATTGCGATGACACTTGAAACAATTATGATAGGGATAGGGGGGTAAGCTGATATGGATCTAGAGACATTGTTAAGCTATAATTGGGGACTTATGGCTCCAGAATACGTGATTCTTGGTACAGCTATCCTTTTATCGCTCATTGATTTGTTTATGGATAAAAAGAAAAACCGCAATGTATTAGGCTGGCTCGGAATTGCCGGCATTATCATTGCTTTAGTCATACTCATTGGTCAAATTGGCCAAGAGCCGGCTGATATTTTATTCGGTACGTATGTATTTGATCAATTTTCAACTATCTTTAAATTCATTTTCTTAGTGGGAACAGCGTTTGTCTTATTAATGGGCATCAATTACGAGCCAAAAGACGGTATCCATTATCGCGGTGAATTTTTCTATCTTATACTAGCAGCATTATTAGGTGCCATGTACATGGCTTCAAGTACAGATTTAATAACGCTATTTATTGGCCTTGAATTGCTCTCTATTTCTTCCTACATCATGGCTGGATTACGCAAGAATAATTTACAGTCAAACGAAGCTGCGATGAAGTATATCGTAAACGGGGCTATTTCAACGGCATTCATCCTGTTTGGTTTCAGTTATCTTTACGGCTTAACAGGCTCGACGAATATTTATGAAATTGGCATGGCTACGGCAAATATGTATGGTAGTGATTTATTAAATTTAGTCGGCCTAGCGTTTATTATTACATTTGTTGGTTTGTCATTTAAAATTGCAACAGTGCCATATCAAATGTGGGCACCAGATGTATATCAAGGCTCGCCAACACCTGTAACAGCATTCCTAAGTGTTGTATCGAAAACAGCTGGATTTGTCATTATCATCCGCATTTTCCTTACAACATTCCACAGCACACCAGGACTTGCTGAAGGGGACTATAACTTGTTATGGTCAATGAAGCCAATCATTGCTGTTTTAGCAGTGCTTACAATGATTGTCGGTAATACGATTGCTTTAAGGCAGAAAAACATTAAGCGTCTGTTTGCTTATTCAAGTATTGCGCATGCTGGCTACTTATTAGTTCCTTTTATTTCCTTATCACCACTATGGCTTGAAGGAATTTGGTTCTATTTAGTAGCATACTTGTTAATGAACTTAGGGATGTTTGCGATTTTACAAGTTGTTACTGACAAGATGGGTAGCGAGGAAATCTCAAGCTTTGCTGGCTTGTATAAACGCGCACCAATTGTCGCTGTAGCAATGGGAATCTTCCTATTATCATTGGCAGGAATCCCAGGTACAGCAGGATTCATCGGTAAATTGAACATCTTCATCGGTGCTCTAGGACCAATCACGGCGATGGGACCATTCCCAGGCCACTTGGTATTAGTCAGCATTATGATGGCAACAACCGTCATCTCATACTTCTACTACTTCGGTGTCATGAAGCAGATGTTTATGGTTGCACCAGTTGATGAACAGGAGCCGATGAAGATTAAACTACCAAGCGGTGTCATGGTAGTTGTGGCATTATGTGTTGTTGGTACAATTCTATTCGGAATTGCACCAAACATAGCATTCGACTTCTTCTACAGCGTGCTTGGGATGTAATAACTGAATGGAAAGAGAAAGAGACTCACGTCCCCGTGAGTCTCTTTTACATATATATGTATCTATACTTCGGTTGCAAATTGGTGGTTAATGGTAATCGGACAATAAGTGGTTGAATGTGGACAATAAATGATCGTTTTCGGACAATAAAATTGCCACATGGACAATAAACTAGTGCATCTGGACAATATGAAGTAAAACTTTTCCGGGAAATAATTTGAAAGAGGTGGAAATAGGCATTATGTTTGCAAATTATAGTCAAGAAGCAGCTATTAGTATAATTGTACACCTATTTTTTTTCGCAATTACATGGTGGACATTAATGGGGCTAAGGATCGATTTATTAATTAAGCCTAGTAAGGCGGGGCATGCAAAAGTATTAATGATTTTATTAACGATTGCAATCGGGTCAGCAGTCAGCAATTTCTTTTTGAATTATCTTCTTTGGGCTCGGCAGCTTCAGTTTCTATTTTAGCTACTTTTTGCCGGACATTGAATCCGTTATTTGAGAAAAACTACCGAAAAGAGCCTGTAATTTCACACAATAACGGAACCAGTGTCCGTATATTTTTTTCCTCTCATAATATCCTATCAATCTCATAGTATATTAAGGTATGAAAAGCGGTTGAAAATTCAAAGTACCTAACGAAAGGTTTTCCTATCACTACTCAAAATATTCATGTCGATAACTGACGACTTCTTCCACGTATGTTACCTCATTATGTGGCAACACTGTAATTATACAATGATGTAGGCGGCAAAACGAAAAAGAGATAAAACAGTGGCATGGTAAGGCAAGTGCCACCATACACGGGAGAAGGAGAGCTTGGAAATGAATAAACCAATTTTTGTCCTGCTAACTTTTATGGTTATGATGATGTTTTTTCAAATTCAAATAAAAGGCCATGGAAGCAGTCAAGTTATTGACGCAACAGCAACCGAGCAGCTACAGGAAATGATTGAAGTGATGGAAAAACATGAAATTGAAGTAAAAGAATGGACAATCTATGCGCGCGAGAGCAGCTCTTCTTTTACAAATCAACAAAAATATGAGGCAAAGATTGAAGACCTAAAGAAGAAAAATCCATCCTTCACATGGGCCCAAACAAGCGAAAATGGCGTTTATAAAACAGTTGGAACGAACGACAACAGAGACAACACAAAAGACAAAACTGAAAAAGAACAAATAATTTATGTCGCCTACCCCCATAAAGATCAACTTAAAACGTATCTTATATATGTCATTCATGGACAAACATGGAATCATGAACGTTGGCTTCGACAAAGCGCACTATTTCTTTCAAAAATTAGTACAATGTTCGACAAAAACCCGCAAATTTTCTCTTGTGCTAATGGGCAATCTGGTGGTAAGATGGAAGGTGTTTTGTATAATCAAGCCCTTAACATCCTAAAGGATTTTTCCGCGAATCCAATCGAGTCACTACAAGAAGAGGCATTTGTCTCTATATCCGCATATACTGAAAATTGGAAGAATAGCATACCAGAGAAGAATAAGGAAATGAATATACAAATAGCTTTACGCAAGTCTGGATTGGGCGGTGCAACTACAGTCGTAATTGGCACACCCATCATCACATCTGAATATTAATATATAGATAATGGACGCGGAGGGGAATACCTTGGATAAAATCATCGTCCGTGGTGGTAGGCGGTTATCTGGCACTGTTAAAGTAGAAGGCGCCAAAAATGCTGTACTGCCTGTCATCGCAGCAAGTTTACTCGCTAGTGAAGGAAAAAGTTATATTTATGATGTCCCTTCTCTTGCAGATGTTTACACAATTAATGAGGTTTTACGTTTATTAAACACAGAGATTAATTTTTCCGATAACATGATTCAAGTGGATGCTACAAGAGCCTTAAAGACAGAAGCTCCCTTTGAATACGTACGTAAAATGCGCGCTTCTGTGCTTGTGATGGGACCGTTGTTGGCCCGCGTGGGTCATGCTCGTGTTGCATTGCCTGGCGGATGTGCCATCGGTTCTCGACCAATCGACCAACATTTAAAAGGCTTCGAAGCAATGGGAGCAACCGTTCAAGTAGGCAACGGCTTTCTTGAAGCAAAAGTGAATGGTCGCCTTCGTGGTGCAAAAATATATTTAGACTTTCCAAGCGTAGGTGCAACAGAGAATATTATGATGGCGGCAGTCCTTGCTGAAGGTACAACAACGATTGAAAACGTAGCAAAAGAGCCGGAAATTGTTGATTTAGCAAACTTCCTAAATGCAATGGGTGCGAAAGTGCGAGGTGCTGGTACAGGTACTATTCGTATTGAAGGCGTAAATAAGCTGAGGGGCGCTCACCACACCATCATACCTGATCGTGTCGAAGCAGGGACATTTATGATTGCAGCAGCAATTACAGAGGGCGATATTATCGTGAAGGGTGCTGTTCCCGAACACTTAACAGCTTTAATTGCAAAAATGGAAGAAATGGGCGTTCGTTTTGAAGAAAAAGAAGATGGAATCCGTGTAATCGGGCCTGAACGACTGAAAGCTGTCGATTTAAAAACGATGCCATATCCAGGATTTCCTACAGATATGCAGTCGCAAATGATGGCACTCTTATTGCGAGCTGAAGGAACAAGTATGATTACAGAAACTGTTTTTGAAAATCGATATATGCATGTTGAAGAATTTCGTCGCATGAATAGTGATATAAAAATTGAGGGACGCTCGGCAATCATAAATGGCCCTGCTAATCTTCAAGGGGCGGAGGTAGCTGCAACAGATCTTCGCGCAGCAGCAGCTCTAATACTTGCTGGCCTTGTTTCTGAAGGATATACACGTGTGGTTGAGCTACATCACTTAGACCGGGGCTATTTCAAATTTACAGAAAAGTTAGCCAGCCTCGGCGCAGAAATTGAAAGAATTAATGAAGAAACAATCACGAAGCCAACAAATATTTTACCTATTCGATCAAATTTAGCTTAATTGGGACAAGGGGACAGGCACCTTGTCCCTTTTTAAGTCCCCAAAAAAGTGTTCTATTTGCTTGTCCATCTCCATAACTTAGTTATATAGCAACTACAATGGAGGATGGATGAAACAATGTTACGAATCAAACCACTAGTTATCCTTGGAACTACACTTTTTGCAATCATTCTGTTAATACCAACTTTATTAGTATTGCCTTTTACACATGAAAAACATACGCTGCATTCGAAGGAAATTTTCAATTCAGTATTACCAGGTACAATATCTGAACAAAATGAGGCTGCTAAACAGGAACAAGCTATTGAGGTTGCTGTCTATAGAAGTAAATCAAAGCAAATTAATAACATCCCGTTAGAGGAATACGTAAAAGGGGTCGTAGCCTCTGAAATGCCAGCAGAGTTTGAACTAGAGGCTCTAAAGGCCCAAGCACTAACCGCGCGCACTTATATTATAAGACAATTATTAGGCAGTGAAGCGATGGGTGCTCCAGAGGGCGCGGTTGTAACGGATACCGTCATTCATCAAGTTTATAAAAGTCCTGAAGAGCTCCGCGCCGCTTGGGGAGCGGCGAACTATGACTGGAAAATGGCCCGCATTACAGAAGCGGTGGAAGCGACAAAAGGCCAAATCATAACGTATAACAATGAGCCAATCACCGCCTCGTTTTTTTCAACAAGCAACGGCTATACTGAAAACTCCGAGGATTACTGGAAAAACTCATTCCCATATTTGCGCAGTGTCGAAAGTCCTTGGGATCAATCATCGCCAAAATTCAAGGATCAAGTTGTCATGACCATTGCTGACTTCGAAAAGAAGTTAGGGGTAAAAGTGAAATCAGACATAATTGGAGAAATCATCTCACGCACAGAAGGAAACCGTGTTGCTACAGTAAAAATCAATGAAAAGACCTTCGATGGTCGCGAAATTCGCGAAAAATTAGACTTGCGCTCAAGCGACTTCACATGGAAAAAACAAGGCAACAATATTGTTATCGCCACAAAAGGCTACGGCCACGGCGTCGGTATGAGCCAATACGGAGCGAACGGCATGGCTACTGAAGGAAAATCATTCAAAGATATCATTGCCCATTATTATCAAGGCACCTCCATTACAAGTGCAGACCCTTACTTGAAGGATGTGCTCGTTGTAAAGCGGTAATCGACGTAAAAGAATAGCTTGAACTTACAATAAATGGGTATAGTTAATTGTGATTTACCTAATAACTGGCAATCGGACAATAAACAAGCTAGTCCGGACAATATATAATGATTATCGGACAATATGAATCCTAATCTGGACAATAAACGTCCACCTGCGGACAATAAAATTAAATTTAAGGCAAAAGGGGACAATTGTATAAAAAATTGTCCCCTTTTGTATTCCTATTTGTTAGCGAAAAGTCACAAAAACATCAAATCCAGGGCAGGAATTTATAAAAAAATACAGAATCAAACATATAATGAAAACCACATATGGAGGTTGAAATAATTTGATAGTAAAAGAAAGAAAAATACCGTATAAAGTTCTTAAATTAGAAGCATTAATTAGACGCCTTATGAAAACTCATCCCAAAATACCGCATATTAAATTATAGTTGGAAGGGTGGCTGACAAGTGAATTGTAAGCGAGTGAAAAATGCAATATATGGCAATCGGACAATAAAAGCTTCTTACCCGACAATAACCAACCTTCAATGGACAATAAGTCAGATGTCCATCGCTAAACTCAAAAAAATTCCAAAATCAATGCATAATTCCCCCCACTTTGTCGAAAAATAATCTAAAAAAACTTTTTCAGCAACGTATAGAATCTAGCAAAATTGCTAAAACTGGTTGCTGAGGTGATGATAAATGAGAGAGGAAGAAAAAATTACTTCTCTAGATTCAAAATGGAAACGTATGATTAGAAAGAAATGGGTGTTACCGTCAGTTTACATTGCAAGTGCAGCGTTAATTTTAACAGGAGTCCTTTGGTATCAAGGAAGCACAAACAGTCTATTCGGCGGCAAAAACAATGAAGCCGGAGAAGCCCAAAATGTAGCAAATAATCAAATTACAGATTATTCAAGCCAAGAAGCTGTACCGGTCAACGCAATGGAGGAAAACTTCAAAATGCCTGTAATGGATGAAAAATCAGTTGTCATTAAGAAGGAATTCTATGATTACGATGCATCCAGTGAAGAACAAGAAGCCGCACTCGTTTTCTATAATAATACGTATTATCCTAGCACTGGTATCGATATCGCCCAAAAAAATGGCGAAAGCTTTGACATTGTTGCCTCATTAAGTGGAACAGTTGTTAGAGCAGAGAACGATCCTATTCTAGGAAATGTAGTAGAAATCGAGCATGAAAATGGTGTAACTACTTTCTACCAAAGCTTAGAAGAAATGCATGTTGAAGCTGGTGTTGCAGTCGATCAAGGCGATGTCATTGGCACAGCAGGTACTAGTGTTTATAACAAAGACGCAGGTATTCATGTCCATTTTGAAATTCGTCAAAACAATGAGCCTGTAAATCCGGTTGCTTTCTTCAACAAGCCGTTTTCAGCAGTAGAAACGAAGATGAAAAATAACGCTGCCAAAACAGAGGAGTCTGGCAAACAATTACAAGAAAAAGGTGCAACAGATTCATCTAACAAAGATGATCAGCCTGAACAATCTGGAAAAGGACAAGCTGACGAGCCTAATCAAAAGGACGAGCCAGCAGGAGAAAAAACTGATCAAGATGCTTCAGCTAGCATGTCAAAAGCTTAATTAAATTACGTAAAGACCTTGGAGAGATTCGTCAATCTTCAAGGTCTTTTTATGTGCATGCTCAATGTATCAAAAAATTGGAATGTCAATTCACAACGAAAACATAGTAATATAAAAAATATATAGTTAACGAGTTGGGAATAGTATACAAAAAAGGTATTCCAAACGCCGCAAAAACAGCCGTAATCTTTACAAGGTGGAATATTATAAAAACATGTCAATATATAATTCGACAAAAAAATATAATAAAATTGCAAAAAAATACTTGACGATAACCTCTATATTCTGGAATAATACGAATATAAGAATTTTCGAAATATTACTAATGACAACGCGCTTTAAAAATGGTGACTTTTTAAGTATAGCTGAATACGCTTACACATATATTCCTTACAAAAACTTGCTTGACAGATAGTGGTAGATAGAGAACTGTTGGGGAAGGCATTACCTAAATGTTAAAATATTGGACTACCTTTAAGGGGGTGAGAAAACAAAGGGGTTAAAAATTGAAAGTTTTTTATTGCGGGAGCAAGTTAAGGGGTATTACAAAATTTAAATTAAAATATTAAAAAGGGGTTGAGATGATGAGTAATACTGCTCGTAAAGAAACGCGCACAGGCAGCGTTGATTATGAAAAATTAGTACAAACGCCAGAATTTCTTGCGTTAGTTAAGAGCAAAAATACATTTATGACGCCATATGTAATCATCTTTTTTGCAGCATACTTCTTGTTGCCAATATTAACAGGTTATACACATGTCCTTGAGACAAAAGCAATAGGCTGGATTACATGGACATGGATTTATTCCTTCGCAATGTTTGTAATGACATGGTTGTTCGCAACAATCTATATTAAAAAGTCTGGAAGCTTCGATAAAGACGCTGAAGAAATCATTTCTAAAAACATACTCTAATAAGGGAAATTTAAAGGGGGGTTTGCATTGGGTTTTGTATCAGTCGCAATATTTGTATCAGTAATAGCATTGACATTAGTCGTAACTTATTGGGCAGCAAAACGAACATCAACTGCTAGTGAGTTCTACACTGCAGGGGGATCGTTAACAGGTTGGCAAAATGGTATGGCCATTGCCGGAGACTATTTATCAGCGGCATCATTCTTAGGTATTGCAGGAGCAATTTCATTAGTAGGTTATGATGGATTTTACTATAGTGTTGGTTGGCTTGTTGCCTATTTAGTCGTATTATTCCTAGTTGCAGAACCATTACGTAACCTTGGAAAGTTTACGATGGCTGACATGATTGCAGCACGTTTTTCAGCTCCTAAAGTCCGTGGTGCAGCGGCATTTAATACACTTACAATCGTAATGTTCTATATGCTTGCACAGCTAGTTGGAGCAGGCGCACTTATTAAACTTTTACTTGGTATTGATTATCATATCGCCGTAATTATTGTTGGTATTATGATGACAACTTATGTATTATTCGGTGGAATGACGGCTACAAGCTGGGTGCAAATTATTAAAGCAATCCTTCTTATGGCTGGAACAGTCGTAATTTCTTTCCTAGTATTTATGAAATTCGACTTTAGCATTGTTGGTATGTTCAATGAAATGTCACAAGCAACACAACATGGCGAAGCGTATTTACACTCAGGTGTTAAATACAAAAATCCACTGGATTTAATCTCTGTACTTATTGCCCTTGTTTTAGGTACTGCAGGTTTACCACACATCTTAATGCGTTTCTTTACAGTTAAAGATGCAAAAACAGCACGTTCTTCTGTAATTTACGCAACATGGATTATCGGAATTTTCTACGTATTAACTGTTTTCCTAGGCTTTGGTGCAGCGAAATTCGTTGGCGCAGATGCGATTATCGCTGAAAACGCAGCTGGAAATATGGCCGCACCGATGTTAGCGGGTGTACTAGGTGGAGATATCCTAGAATCATTCGTTTCAGCGGTAGCTTTTGCGACAATTCTAGCGGTTGTTGCCGGACTAGTATTATCTGGAGCATCAGCTGTTGCCCATGACCTTTACGGACAAATTATCAAAAAAGGTAAAGTAACTGAAAAAGAACAAGTTAAAGCAGCACGTATTGCATCTCTATCAATTTCAGTATTCTCAATCATCATTGCTCTTGGTGCAGAAAAAATGAACGTTGCGTTCCTAGTTTCGCTTGCATTCTGTGTCGCAGCGTCAGCAAACTTACCGACGATTTTATTTACAATCTACTGGAAGAGATTTAATACATCAGGCGCAGTATGGTCAATGGTAGCTGGTCTTGTTTCAGCACTTGTACTAGTTGCTATCAGCCCAAGTGTTATGAGCCCAGTTGAAGGCGCAACACTACTTACTGGAAATCCAATTTTCCCATTAACAAACCCTGCTATTGTTTCAGTGCCAATTGGATTCATAGCAGCGATTATCGGTACATTAGTTTCTTCTGAGCGTGATGAGAAGAAATACGCGGAAGTTACATTTAAAGCGCAAACTGGTTACAGAGAAATCGGCTAATATTAAATTAATAAAATAGTAAACTGAAAACCCTCTTTCATAACTTATGAATGGATGAGGGTTTTCTTTTTGAACTGTAATATTCAGATGAATAGGGTGGTGTTCCCAATGAATGTTCATAACAAAGTAGAGCTATATGAACAAGTGCATAAACATCCACTATTTTCCGGTACACCTCATGACCAATTCACTAAATTAATGGAAGATTGTGAGTTAAGTTTTTATCAAAAAGCGGAGAAAGTGCTCTATGGCAAAACCCACCGCGAAGGTTTGCTTTTGATTTTAAACGGGGTGGCTGAAGTCTTTATTGGGGAAAACGGAAAAAAAGAAATCCTCGAAATTTTGCAGCCTGAAGAAATGATTGGCTTTTCTGGTTTAGCAAGTTTTTTAGGTGAGCCAGATGACCATGCACGTCTTCTAACCGTTCAAGTAGAAGCGGTAGAGGATTTGCACTGCTTGAAAATTCCTTATACTGTTTTGGAAAAAAGATGGAATGATGAGCATGTCCGTGACTTCGTGCTAAGAAAAGTAGCGGTCAGGCTGAGAGATATTTATTCATCACTAGCAGAACAAGTAAAACTGGCAAGCGATTGGGGCGAAAGCGAGGCATTTGTCCGTCGTGTTCAAGACTTGATGAGTGAGCCAGTCGTTTCAATAAGCGAGAATGAAACCGTTCAATCAACAGCGAAAAAAATGGTAGAAAACTCAATAGGCTCAATCGTTGTCGTCGATGATAACGAAAAGCTATTAGGGATTATTACAGACACAGATATCGTTCGCCGCGTTGCCGCTCAATCAGAAAATAGTACGCGTCAGCTTCAAGCAAAAGATGTAATGACACCAAAACCATTTACAATTACGCGCGATGCCTTTTATTACGAAGCATTAACAGCATTTTTTACAAATAGTGTAAAACATTTGCCGGTAGTAGACGAAGAGCGGGTAGTGGGACTTGTCACTCTTTCGGACTTACTTGAAAAGAAAAACCGGGGACAAATGGCAATTTTAAAGAAAATTGAAGAGGCCTCATTTGCAAGCTTGCCAACGGTCAAAAACGCTATTTATAATGTTCTTTCAAATTTAATACAAGATGAAATCTCAACGATTCATACCCTTGAGATTATTACAAAGCTTTACGACCGCCTCGTTCGACATTGTGTAAGTTTAGCAGTCGAATCGATGAAAAAGCAAGGGAAAGGCAAGCCGCCAGTACCGTTTTCTTGGTACTTAATGGGTAGTGGCGCAAGAGGAGAGCAGTTTATGCTCACTGACCAAGATCATTTCCTAGTCTATGCAGATGCTAACCCGAACGATAAGCAAAAAGTTGATGAATACTTCTCACTTTTAGGTGAGGAAATTGTCGGACATCTTGAGCAGGCTGGCTATTCATTATGTAAAGGAAAAATGATGTCGAATAACCCAGATTGGCGCGGATCTGTGTCCGAGTGGCAGGAAAGATTGCGCCGATGGGCATTAAAAACGACTGATGAGCAAATATTATTAGGACAGAACTTTTTATCATTCCGCTTTTTGTACGGTGACGATTCTCTGAACGAACAGTTTGTTGAGATGGTTCGGTACAAATTGGAGGTTTCAAAAACATTTATTTATTACATGGCCCAGCAGGAGCGGGAAAAATTAGTTCCGCAAATTGACCAATCGTTTTTAGGCCGCTTCAAAGCAAAGAAACAAGTGATTGATATTAAAAAGCATGCATTATTTCCACTACATCATTGCATGCAGGTTTTAGGAGCGCAGTACGGTATCATCGATGGAACTTCTCTTGAACTCTTAAACGGGCTCGTGAAAAGAAACGCAGTTTATGAGGGATTCTCCGATGATTTACTATTTGCATATGAGGTAGCGCTGAAAACCAGGATAAAAATGTCGTGGGAAAAACATTTAAATGGGGAAAGTATCACAACGGAAATCGAATTATCAGCGCTACATAGCTGGGAGAAAGATGAACTAATAAATATGTTAAAAGCTGTTCGTGAATTACAATTTTACCTTTTATCGAAATTGTAAAAGGGGGGGAAAATGATTGTTCTGGTTAAAAAAATCAATGTCATGTCCATTGAACGATACACTGCCATTATCAACACCAATCAAAGATGTTTCGTTTACAATTTTCGACACCGAAACAACTGGCTTTCAAGTTGCGACAACTGACAGATTAATTGAAATTGGTGCCGTTCATATGAAGGGATATGAAGTGTTAGAAAAAAATACATTCCAAACATATGTCAAACCAAACCGAGACATCCCACCGATTATCACGGAACTGACTGGTATTACCGAGGAAAAAGTAAAATATGCTCCAGAGTCTATGGAAGCCATTACCGCTTACTTTGATTTTATTGGAAGAAATGAAAGCTCTGCTTTAGTTGGGCACTATGTTGCTTTTGACGAAATGGTACTCAGACAAGAAATTAGGCGTGCCAAGCATGGCTTTAAAAAGCCTAAGCTTATTGATACATTGAACGTAATCGGATTCTTAAGTCCGTCTTGGGATATGCGTGATTTAGAAAGATATGCAATGGCATTTGGCACCCGGATATACGAAAGACACTCAGCGATAGGTGATGCGCTCACAACCGCTTACCTCTTTAGTGAACTTTTGCAGCAGTTCATCGACCGCGGTTACAAAACATGGGGTGACTTATTACAGTGTACAGATGCTGATGCAAAATCAATCTCATTTTAAAAAATTTAAGCGAATGAACAAAACCCGTTAGCCAAACGGGTATTTTTTTTGTCCCTTGTCCCTCTTGACTTTTTAGCATATTAGCCCTTGCTCCCTAATAAACATATACAAACTAGTGTTTAGAGAGTGTTTGAGGTGAGCGCATAAAGTGAGTCTCATTTCACTTCTCACATCCAATTTAGGGAGGCGAGTAGTGTGCACGATTACATCAAAGAGCGTACTATCAAGATTGGCAAGTATATCGTGGAGACGAAGAAGACAGTTCGCGTCATTGCGAAGGAATTTGGCGTTTCCAAAAGTACGGTCCATAAGGATTTGACGGAACGACTGCCTGACATTAATCCCGAGCTAGCAAATGAAGTAAAAGAAATCCTCGATTACCATAAATCTATTCGACACTTACGAGGTGGTGAAGCTACAAAATTGAAGTATAAATCCGATAAAACCGATAGAGAGACAGATAGTACTGAAGTTCAGGTTAGATGACGTTATTATTACAAACAAATACCTGTCGAAATTTTTTCACAAAAAATGACGAGCCCTATGCAAATATGATACAATATGTTATTAGAGATAAAGAAGCGGACCATAGATTTGAAATGGTTTAAGGAGGATATGGAATTGATGATTGCTAGGGATATCGGAATCGATTTAGGAACAGCTAATGTGCTAATTCATATGAAGGGAAAAGGAATTGTTTTAAATGAGCCATCTGTTGTGGCAATTGACCGTAACACAGGTCGTGCATTAGCAGTTGGTGAAGAAGCAAGACGTATGGTAGGTCGTACACCTGGAAATATTGTTGCTATTCGTCCATTAAAGGATGGAGTCATTGCTGACTTTGACGTAACCGAATCAATGCTAAAGTATTTTATTGAAAAAATCAATGTAAAAGGACTTTTTGCGAAGCCAAGGATGTTGATTTGCTGCCCAACGAATACAACTTCGGTTGAAAGAAAGGCAATCAAAGAAGCAGCTGAAAAAAGCGGTGGTAAAAAGATATATCTTGAAGAGGAACCGAAGGTTGCTGCAATTGGTGCAGGAATGGATATCTTTCAGCCAAGTGGAAACATGGTTGTAGATATTGGCGGTGGAACAACAGATGTTGCCGTGCTTTCAATGGGCGATATTGTCACCGCCTCTTCTATTAAAATGGCAGGGGACAAGTTTGATGTAGAAATACTTAATTATATTAAAAGACAATACAAGCTGCTAATCGGTGAAAGAACATCAGAAGATATCAAAATCCATGTAGCAACTGTATTTCCAGGTGCACGTAACGAGGAAATCGATATTCGTGGTCGTGATATGGTATCTGGTCTACCACGTACAATCACTGTTTATTCCGAGGAAATTGAACAAGCATTGCATGAGCCAGTGTCAATGATTGTACAAGCTTCGAAAAGCGTTCTAGAACGCACACCGCCAGAGCTTTCTGCAGATATCATTGATCGCGGTGTTATTCTAACTGGGGGCGGCGCACTGCTCCACGGCATTGACCAACTGCTAGCGGAAGAACTAAAAGTGCCAGTATTAATTGCCGAAAACCCAATGGATTGCGTGGCAGTTGGAACAGGCATCATGCTTGACAATATTGACAAGCTTCCAAGTAGAAGATGGGGCTAAACTAGCCATATGAAGGATATAGGATGGGGAGCACAGGGAACGGTTCGAGACTACTGAAAAAAATTGAGCCATTTCAAACTTATTGTCCTAGAACCACTTTTATTGTCCAATAAGAGTCATTTATTGTCGAGTTTAGGCAACTTATTGTCCGATTGCCATATATTTGAAAAAAATCACATTATGGAGGCTGCTTTTTCAGTAATATTGGACGGTTCTTCTGCCCCGCAAAAATCAGTGTTCTAGTGCCCGAAAAGTGAGCAAATCTATAGTTCCGGTCACTAGGGCGGCGTCCTAGTAACCGAAAAGGGAGAAAACAGGTAACCTTGGTCACTAGGCTGGTGTTCTAGTGACCGAAAAGGATGAAAAGATGCACCCTTGGTCACTAGGTCAGCGACCGGCGCTCGAACAACGACATAGCAAAAGGAGAGATTGAAATGCTTCGTGGTTTTTATACGGCAGCTGCAGGTATGATTTCACAGCAGCGCCGCCAAGAAATGTTAACGAATAACCTTGCCAATGCCAATACTCCCGGCTTTAAAGCGGACCAAGGGTCATTAAGGGCATTTCCAGAAATGCTCATTACAAGCATGAATACTGAAACCTTACCTGTCAAAAAGCGCTACCAGCTAAAAGGAATCAATACCGTTGGTCCAATCAATACGGGTGTTTACATGCAAGAAGCACTCCCTAAATTTAAGCAAGGTGGCCTCCAAGAAACCGGTAATCAAACCGACCTTGCTTTAGTGGACGGCAATCTCCCTATTAATCCGGAAACAAACCGCCCAGGGGCGTTATTCTTTCAAGTTTTGGATGCAAACGGAGAAGCGCGCTATACAAGAAATGGTAATTTTACAATTAATGGTGAAGGCTATTTAACAACAACAGATGGCTTCTATGTTGTTGATACTTACGGCGATCCAATCATGATTAATGGAAATGATTTTATGGTTACAGCTGATGGCCGATTTTTCGAAGATGGCGAAGATACTGGTCAACAAATCCAAATCGCTTATGCTGAAAACCCGGATCAGCTTGTGAAAGAAGGAAATGGCTTATTCCGCGTAGAGCCAGTGGCAGGAGCTCAAGGACAAGCGCAGGAATTGCCAAGTGCTTTTGACAATCCAGAAGTCACTTTTCAAGTAAAACAAAAATTTATTGAGCGTTCGAACGTAGATCTTGAACAAACAATGTCGGAAATGATGATGGCATACCGAACATTTGAAGCTAACCAAAAAATTGTCCAAGCCTATGATCGAAGTTTAGAAAAAGCGGTTAATGAAATCGGCCGCATTAGCTAGGAGGAATGATCAATGAATCGTGCGATGTTAACAGCAACCGTAACAATGGGGCAGCTTCAGAAAAAAATAGATACAATTGGTCATAACCTTGCCAACTCAAATACGAACGGGTTTAAAAAAAGGGAGACAAGCTTTAATGATCTCTTATTCCAACAAATCAATAATCAACCAAGGACAAACGAAGAAATCGGTCGCCGCACTCCGAACGGCATTCGCCAAGGCTCTGGTGCAAAGCTTTCAGAAACAAACTTGAGAATGGAGCAAGGCGCCATCAAAGTAACAGATCGTCCTTTAGATCTTGCGCTAACAAAACCAGATCAATTTTTTGAACTATTAGTTGATGAAAATGGTGAGTTCGCAACAAGGTATACACGGGATGGTGCTTTTTATTTATCGCCGGATGAAGATGGTCAAATGTATCTCGTTACAAGCAATGGAGATTTTGTTGTCGATACAGATGGCGACCCGATTACCGTTCCAGAGAATTTTAAAAACATCAAGATTACGGATGCAGGCGAAATCACCGTAACATACGATGACAATACGGAAGAATACGTTGGGCAACTACAGCTTGTCCAAATCCTGCGCCCGCAGTTATTGCTTTCAACGGGCGATAATCAATATGCATTACCTGACCTTGAACAGTTAAACTTAGTAGAGGACGAAGTATATCAATTGGTTGAAGATGAGGACGGCTCCATTCAACAAGGGGCATTAGAAATGTCAAACGTTGATGTTGCGACGGAAATGACCGAGCTGATGACAGCACAGCGCTCATACCAGTTCAACGCAAAGTCAATTTCGATTGCTGACCAAATGGCTGGACTTGTTGCGAACTTAAGATAGTCTAGTTTCTTCTATTGTATATGGATATATAGTAATAAAAGCTTTAAAAAGGGGCTACAACAATGACAAGTAGATTTGACAATGCAAGGCAAGCCGAAGTGAAAACGCGCCAAGAACGGAGACAAGCACGAGTAATCGCACGCGCTGAACGGGCTCAAAAGCAAAATGCCGAGCAAGTTTTAGAGCAAAGTCAAGAAACAGAATCTATAGAAAAAGGACGGCCAAAAATACGTCTTATTCCCATTTGGCTACGCCTCATCATTGTTGCAGTTCTTTTAGTCATCAGCATGACAGCAGGGTTGATGTTTGGCTACGGCGTTATTGGAGATGGAAAAGCGATAGATGCTTTGAAAATATCAACATGGGAGCGTTTGGTTGATTTAGTTGTCAAAGATACACCTGATAATAAATAGGTTTCGGTAAAATGGAGGGCTGAAGCGAAAGCCCTCTTTTTTGTTCTAACAATCAACAGTAAGTACAGGTACCCAACCGAAAACTTTAATTATTTGGTTATAAATGGTGGTCGGACAATAAAGCATTCATTCTGGACAATAAAGTTGCGGAATCCGACAATAAATAAGCTGAACTGGACAATAAATAATGACCAAAGGTTCCAGACCCTCTGTTATGTTTGAGTAATTCCCAGGCACAAGCATAATCACCCTGTCCAAAATAACAAACTTTTGGTATTATAAAAATGAACATAACATCCCCTCTTTTTTCCAATCCTCGAAAGGAGCACGATAATAGTGAAGAATGAAAAACCACTACGTCCCCTCAAATGGCTACTCCCGAAAAATGACTTTGTTTTCAAACTGCTGGTAGGCAGTGATGACAAACATTCAAAAGAACTACTTATCCATTTTTTAAACGATTTATTCCAAGTTCCGGAAGGTCAAAGCATCTCCAATGTTTATCACCAAAACACACACCTCAACAAACAACACCTTACAAACAAAGCCTCTATCTTAGACATTCGCTCACAAATTCCAGGCATAGGTATAGTCAACATTGAAATGCAACTAGAAAATCAATATAATATGGATAAAAGATCACTATTCTATTGTGCAAAGATTATCACCGAACAACTAGACGAAGGTGATAACTATAACAAACTTCGTAAAACAACAGCCATTACTCTACTTGATTTCAATTATTTTAATCATAATAACTACCACAGCATCTACCACTTAACGGAGAAAAAAACAGGAAGCCCCTACCCCGACATACTGCAGCTGCATTTTATCGAAATGAAAAAAATTAAAATGTTGCATCGAGAAGGAAAAATTGATGAAAATGACCAATTAGCAAAATGGATTGAATTTTTTTCTAATGAAGATGATAGCCAGTGGAAAGTTATGGCATCCAAACATCCAATAATAAAAAAGGCGGTGGAAAGATTGGAAATTATAAGCCAAAATCCAGAAAACAGATGGAATTATGAAATTAGACAAAAAACTTTAAAAGATATCACTTCAATGAAAGAAGGGGCAAAGGATGAAGGAAAAATTGAAGGAAAAATTGAAGTAGCTACGAAAATGCTTCGAAAAGGTATTGGAATTGATACAATATCAGAATTCACAGGCTTTACTAAAGAAGAACTATTGGAATTACAAAAAAACATCGAGAAGGATCACTAGGATGAATTCCGTTACTTGAAAAGAGGCTGACTCAAAAGTTCGTTAAATACGACTTTTTGAGTCAGCCTCTACTTTATTTTTTATTCCTATAAAACTCCCTTCCTTCTTCAAATTTATTTGTTGACGGAAATATAAATAAATTATAATATACCCATAATGGTATACGAGAAATTTAACCATGGGGGGAGATTGAATGAAGGGTTGGTTAAAGGTCATTGTATTTTTAATTATTCCAGTAACAGCATTTTTATTACTTTTATCCGGGGTTTTTAAAGAAAAGGTGGAACCAGGAACGAAAATGATTACACCACTTGAGCAAGTAAACGGAGTAGAAATAGGAGAAGTAAGCACCGCAACATATAATACAGGCAATAAGGTATATGGAACAACGGTGTCTGACGAAAGTGCGAAGATAGCTGCAGAGATTATGGCAGATGTCCGAGAAATTAATGTCAAAAGTGGTGATATCGTTAAACAGGGTCAAAGCTTAGTGCTTTTAAACAATGAAAAAGCGAATGCATCATTAAGCCAAGTAGCAGCTAATATTGATACTGTAAAAGCAAAGATTAACAGTATTGATGAAACAATCAAGCAAGTAGAGGCTGTTGTGACAAAGGCACAGACAGACCTAGCTCTAAAGGAAAAAGTCTATCAGCGCGTGAATAGTTTGTATGGAGCAGGTGGTGCCAGCCTACAAGAAAAAGATGAGGCAGAGACAGCGTACCTTGCAGCGAAATCTCAAGTGGCTGAGGTAGAAGCACAGCTTGAAACAGTAAAAGCGAACCGCACAGAAGTGTTAGCGTCCCAAGCAGTTGCAGAAGCTACCTACAACTTAGCTAATATAAACGTTCAAGACGCAACGATTAAAGCGCCGTTTAACGGTATTGTTGTAGAAACATATATTGACAAAGGGGATATGGTCAGTCCTGGTATGCCACTAGTTACAATAGAAAAGGCACCATACTACTTAGAAGTATATGTCGATGAACGTAAACAAACGAAGATAAACATCGGTGACATAATCCCTGTCACCATCGACGCTTTGCAGAAAACCATACGGGGTATGGTAGCTGAAATTACGCCGAAGATTGACCCTTCTAGCCGCACCTTTAAAGTAAAGATTGAAATTCCGCAAAAGGAAGTCAATATAAAAAGCGGCATGTTTGGTTATGCTGTATTTCCAGAATCCGATCAAAAGGGAATTTTCATACCAACAACGGCTATCTATTATTGGTCACAATTGACAGCAGTATTTGTTGTTGATGAACAAGGTATAGCTCATCTTCGCTATGTACAGCTCGGAGAAGAAAATAATCAAAGTGTAGAAGTACTTAGCGGGCTAAATGAAGGCGAACGCATCGTCACATCCAACATTGAAAGGGTCAAGGATGGAGTACAGGTGGTGGCTACAGAATGAAAAATAATTATGACAACGAAAAAATCGGCCTCTCCGGTAAAATAGCGAAAGCATTCATTGATTCAAAGCTCACGCCATTATTAGTAATTGCTGTAATCTTACTCGGCGTTTTTGCCGTATTAAATACACCAAGGGAAGAAGAACCACAAATATCCGTTCCAATGGTCGATATTTATATTGCCTATCCTGGACATACTGCGGAAGATATTGAAAATCGCATCACAAAGGTGATGGAAAAGAAGCTATGGGAAATCGATGGCATCGAATATATTTATGCAACATCAACACCTGGGATGGCAAACTTTATCACACGCTTTAAAGTAGGCTCAGATTTAGATCAAAGCTTAGTGAGGCTATACAATAAGCTTATGTCTAATATTGATGAGCTTCCTGAAGGGGCAGCGAATCCGCTTGTCAAGCCGATTACAATTGACGATGTCCCAATTGTATCGTATACCTTATGGAGCGATGAGCTTACCCACTATGATATTAAAAGAGTAGCTGATGTTGTTGCCGATGAACTGAACAAAATTGAAAATGTCTCGAAAACTGAAGTCATCGGGGGTCTGAACAGGGAAGTCCTTATTCAAATCGACCCAAACCGGCTTGCAGGCTACAACATATCGCCGATGGCAATTGAACAAACGATTAGGCAAGCTAATATATCCTTGCCCTCAGGTAATTTTGACAAAGGAAATAAAGAATTTAAAGTAAAAACAGGTCAATACATTCAAGACAAAAGCGAAATAGAGAATCTAGTCATTGGAATTTTTGAAAACCGTCCAGTTTATATCAAAGATGTAGCAACCATAAAGGATGGGCCTAGTGAAGTAAACAATTACGTCCTCCTTGGAACAGGCCCTATGGCAGAAGAAAAACATATCCAAAAAGACCAAGGTGAAATCTTTCCAGCTGTCACAATCGCCGTATCGAAAAAACCGAACACCAACGCTGTTTGGATAGCCAATGATGTAGAAAAGAAAATTGAAGACCTAAAAGGAAAAGTCATCCCCCAAGAAATTCAAGTGACAACAACACGGAATTATGGTGAAACAGCGGAGGAAAAAGCAAATGAATTAATTAAGCACCTCCTCATTGCAACATTGTCTGTTACGCTTTTAATTGGTGTTGTCCTAGGATTTCGTGAAGCGCTTGTCGTTGGAATTGCTGTCCCAGTGACACTTTCGCTAGCGCTATTTTTAAGCAAAATGTATGGATATACACTAAACCGCGTCACCTTGTTTGCGCTTATTTTTGCGATTGGGATTCTTGTTGATGATGCCATTGTTGTTGTTGAAAACATTCATCGGTGGTTCCAAAAAGGGAAGCATAAACCATTAAAAGCAGCAATCCTAGCCGTTGATGAAGTTGGCAACCCGACTATCCTAGCAACCTTTACTGTTATCGCAACATTGATGCCAATGGCTTTTGTTGGTGGCTTAATGGGGCCATATATGGCACCGATTCCGATTAATGCCTCTGTGGCGATGTTCTTCTCTCTCTTAGTAGCGTTTATCGTCACACCATGGTTTGCCTATCGCTTTTTGAAAAAAGCACCCGGTCATGAAGAGCGGCCATTTGAACGCACCAACTTAAAAGGCTATTCAAAATGGTATGCCAAAGTCATCGAGCAGATGGTTCATAATAAAGGTAAAAGATTTGTATTTTTACTGGGTATTATCGCTTTGCTAGTAGGCTCATTCAGCTTTTTCTATACGAAGGCAGTACCAATGAAAATGATGCCCTTTGATAATAAAAGTGAAATCCAAGTTGTCGTAGATATGCCAGAAGGTACGACGCTGGAAGCGACAGCCGCAGCTACAAAAGCAATTGGTAGGTACATTTCTTCGATTAATGAAGTAACTGATTATGAAATGTATATTGGGGCGGCCTCGCCGTTTAACTTTAATGGGCTTGTTCGCCATTATTATTTGCGATCAGATAAAAACGAAGCGGATATCCAAATCAATTTAGTTGAAAAAACAAATCGTAAAGATCAAAGCCATGATATTGCTAAACGAATCCGTCCTGATATTCAAAAAATTGCTGCTGAATATAATGCCAATGTCAAGGTCGTTGAAGTACCGCCAGGACCACCAGTTTTATCGACGATTGTATTAGAGGTTTACGGTAATGACCGCAAAGAACAATTTGCCGTGGCCCGTCAAGCAGAAGAAATTTTTAAAGAAACAAAAGGTGTTGTTGACGTCGATACGTACATGAAAGATATCCAGACAGAATATCGCTTTTCTATTAAAGAAAAAGCAAGGCTAAATGGCATTAGTGACGATCAAATCGTCAAGACAATTCAAATGATGATGGATGGTGCATTCGTAGGATTAATTCATCCAGAGCATGAATTGAATCCAGTGCAAATCAAAATCCAACCAGAAAAAGGCAAGCGTGCGAGTCTTGAAGATATCAAAAGTATTCAAATTCCAACCGTAGCTGGTAGGCTGATTCCACTTGGTGAACTCGTCGACATTCAAGAAGGAGAGGTTGAACAACCGCTTTATCGGAAAAACTTGCAAAGTGTTACGTATGTTGTCGGTGATGTGGCTGGCTATGAAGAAAGTCCTGCTTACTCAATGGCGAAAATGTGGGATCAAATCGGGGCAATTAAAACAACATCCGGTACGAAAATCGAACAATATCTCACCCACCAGCCATGGCTTGAGGATGATATTAAGATGAAGTGGGATGGCGAATGGCAAATCACTTATGAAGTATTCCGTGACTTAGGGATTGCTTTTGCTATTGCGTTAATTGTCATGTACCTATTAGTGACAGGCTGGTTTCAATCATTTATTACACCTTTAATCATCATGTCGCCGATTCCGTTGACATTAATTGGTGTTATACCAGGCCACTGGCTATTCGGAGCTTTTTTCACAGCAACATCGATGATTGGTGTGATTGCTTTAGCAGGTATCATTGTAAGAAACTCTATTCTACTAGTAGAGTTTACAATCATGCGCCGAAAGGAAGGGGCTAAACTATCAGATGCAGTCATTGAAGCGGGAATCGTCCGCGCCAAGCCCATTATCCTAACTGCCTCTGCTGTTGTCATCGGGGCTATCGTCATTTTATTCGACCCGATATTCTCGGGGCTGGCTATTTCGCTAATGTTCGGAACAATTGCATCAACAATCTTAACCTTATTCGTCATTCCAGTCCTATATTGTATGGTTGAAACAAAACGCGCCCAAATCAAACACCGTAACAATAAAGGTTATATGATAAAAAGTGCGGATGACGTGAAAGGGATGTAGGGACAGGTACACTGTCCCAATAATTGAAAAGTACCAATTCAATGATGGAAGGAGGGCTGAAGCGAAAGCCCTCTTTTTTGTTCTAACAATCAACGTCAAGTACAGGTGCCCAACCGAAAATTTTAATCATTTGGTTATAAATGGTGATTGGACAATAAAGCATTCATTCTGGACAATAAAGTTGCGGAATCCGACAATAAATAGGGCAAAGCGGACATTAAATAAGCTGAACTAGACAATAAGTAGAACAAATGGCCAATCACTCAATCATTGGATAGCTTCAAGATGTTTGGCATAGGTGATTTATGCTATAATTACCTAAAATCCACCCAAAAAGGAGCCAAATACATATGTTAGATATTAATGAAATAAAAAAAATCATCCCACACCGCTATCCATTCTTATTAGTGGACCGCATGCTTGAAGTTGAAGATGGAAAACGGGCAGTCGGCATCAAAAATGTAACAGCAAACGAACCTTTTTTCAACGGCCATTTCCCTGAATACCCAGTCATGCCTGGCGTCCTGATCGTGGAGGCGTTAGCACAAGTAGGGGCAGTAGCGATGCTGAAACTTCCTGACAACCAAGGCCGCCTCGCCTTCTTTGCCGGCATTGACAACTGTCGTTTTAAAAGACAGGTCATCCCTGGCGATCAACTCCGTTTAGAAGTGGAAATCACCAGAGCCAAAGGAAAGATAGGCAAAGGGAAAGCCACAGCAACCGTTGATGGTGAGCTAGTTTGTGAGACGGAGATTATGTTTGCATTAGGGGAAAAGCAGTAACTCACAAGAGGGAATGGTAAATACTGTGAACGAAAATGTTAAGAAAAATAAAAGGAAATCCCAAAATAATATAGAAATATAATAAAAGACACATATTGAAGAAAGGATGAGAACCATTGAAAAAACTTATTTCTATTGTAAGTTCTGCTATATTACTAAGCTCCACACTAGGTCAATCAACTGCAAATGCAGCCAGCCCAATCCAAGTTGAAGTAAACGGAGCCAAACAATCATACTCACAACCACCAATTAAAGAGAATAATAGCGTGCTTGTTCCACTAAGAGGTATCTTCGAATCATTACAAGCCGAAGTCAACTGGAACGCTCAAAACCAACAAATCACCATTCAAAAAGAAGACAAAACAATTTCACTTAATATTGGCTCAAAAACAGCAACAGTCAATAATAATACAGTCAGCCTAACCACACCACCTAAGCTAAAAAACGGAAACACACTCGTTCCACTTCGTTTTATTGGTGAATCATTAGGTGCAGGAGTAGACTGGGACGAAGCAACACAAACAGTAAAAATCACAACCCAATCGAGCGAACAACCAAGCAATCAAAACAACCAACAAAAAGGTGAAGCAAGCACACAACCAAACCAACAAATCGTAAAAGCTGAATTTGTCGCTTTCCAATCACAAGAAGCAATGAAAAACAAAAAATACGAAACAGCCTTAGCAAAAATCAACGAAGCTATTAACCTAGATTCATCCAATTATCTTTACTATTATAATAGAGCTCTAATCTACGAAGCTCTCGACCAAGCCGACAAAGCAATCGAAGATTACAAGAAAACAACAACTCTGAACGATAAACACGAACAAGCATATGAGAAACTTGCTAACTATCATTTAAAGCAAGTCAACTACGATGAAGCATTACCACTATTCACAAAATTAATTGAACTAAATCCAAACAAAGAGGATTATTACGTAAACCGCGCCTTTTTATACTTCAATGCAAAAGGCGACAAAACAAATGCTAAAGCAGATATTGAAAAAGCGATTGAACTAAATCCAAAGAACAAAGAATATCCAACATTATTAAAAAAATACGACGTTCAAACATTTACTGAGGAAGAAATCAATTATTTTATTGAAATTGCCACTGGCAGCTCAACGAATAAACTAAAACGTTGGGATGATAAAATGCGAATAACAGTCTTAGGAGATCCAACAGTAGCTGATCTTGCCACAATTAAGTCAACAGCGAATGAAATAAATCAATTAATTAATGAAGACAAAATTTCGGTAGTTGCTCAAAATGAAAATCCGAACGTCGAACTGTATTTTATCCGCCTGAATGACTTCGAATACCGCTTTAGCGAAGCGAACGATGAAGACTACGGTCAACTATACGTATGGAATCAAGAAGGCCTAGCGAAAAACTACTTTAAAAATGAATTAAACAAAGCTGTCATTTTAATCGCTGAAAACGAACTAAACCAAACAGAACGTGATTATTTTATCAGAAAAAAAATCACCCAATCATTAGGCCTACTGCATGAATCATGGAAATATGAAAACAGCATTTTCTATCAAAACGATGATAAACCAAAAACATTAACCGACCTAGACAAACAATTAATAAAAATCCTTTATTATCAAAGATTACAACCGGGTATGGATGCAAAAACAATCAAAAAGGAACTAACAAATTCCTGATGGGACAGGGGGACAGGTTTCCTGTCCCGAAATAAATGATAATTTGATATGTCTAATAAAATCAAATTAATAGAACGTGAAAATTTAATCACCATAACATATTAAGTACATGGAGGGGACATTTTTGGAGAAGCCGTGCCAAGTAAAAATACTTTGATTATTTCCCATATGTATATTAATATATATATATGATAATCATAAAAAAGAAGCAGCTGGGACTGCAATCCCAAACGGCTGGCACAATTCAACGCTGCAAGAGCAGTACAGCTATAAAAGTTTTTGATCAAGAAATAGACCATTACCTTGGTGGGGCGGTCTATTTCTTTTTGTTTAGTGTCAATAGCGCAAAGATTACGCCGATAAGTGTTAATGTAAATACACCAAAGTTTAATGCCAGCTTTGCTGCATCATATGACACCATTGTCTCACCCCCTTTCTGATGGGGATGAGCTGACCGCCCCTGCGAGCTGTATGGAATTGTACTTAAAAAATTATAGCACATAAATTACAGAAAGAAAAAAGCCGCTTATTCCCCCTGTTTGGTGCCCCATAAGGCATGATAATCAATGGAAAACACGATGCCACCCCGTCATTCTTTTTGGCTACTTCCGAAAAACGACTTTGTCTTCAAGCTTTTACTAGGTACTGATAACAAGCAATCAAAAGAACTGCTCATCCATTTCTTAAACGATTTATTCCAAGTGCCAAAAGGCCAAAGTATCCCTAATGTTCATCTTAAAAACCCACATCTAAAGAAAGAACATCTCACAAACAAAGCCTCCATCCTAGATATCAAAGCACAAATTCCTGGCATGGGCATCATCAGCATTGAAATGCAGCTAGAAAATCAATATAATATGGATAAAAGATCATTATTCTATTGCGCGAAGCTAATCGCAGAACAACTCGATGATGGTGATAATTACAAAAAACTCCGTAAAACAACAGCCATCAATCTACTTGATTTCAACTATTTTAATCAAAAAAATTACCACAGCATCTACCACTTAACAGAGAGAGAAACAGGAACCCCTTACCCAAGTATACTTGAACTACACTTCATCGAAATGAAAGAATTTAAAAAAATGCGTCAAGCAGGAAAGCTTGACAAAAACGACCGACTAGCCAAATGGATTGAATTCTTTTCAAATGAAGATGACAGCCAGTGGAGAATCATGGCCTCCAAACATCCCATAATAAAAAAGGCGGTGGACAGATTGGAAATCATAAGCCAAGACCCAGAAAACAGACATGATTATGAAATAAGATTGAAAACCCTAAAGGATATGACTTCGTTTAAAGAAGGAGCAAGAGAAGAAGGTTGGTTAAAAGGAATAGCAAAAGGCAAAGCAGAAGGAAAAATCGAAGGTAAGCTTGAAGTGGCATTAGAAATGCTTCGCGAAGGGGTCGATTTAAACTTTATCGCCAAGTTCACAGGACTCACAGAAGAACAACTATTAAAATTACAAAATAACTTGAAGACGGACCATTAAGATGAATTCCGCTACTTGAGGGCCCACGACCCTCTTTTTTTTTGCTTAGAAAAAAGTGCAAAAATAATCGTCCTAGGTGCCTGTCATCTTGCAACGTAACTCCAACCGAATATATTCACGAAAACGAAGTTAACGTCCTCAAACAAAGAAAGGTGCACATCGCTAGGTGACAGGCACCAGAAAACGATAGCTAACGGGAAAATATCAGTTTGAGAAATTAAAGGATCTAATTCTTCAAATGAGCGCTATTGGCATCAAATTGGTCGTCATTGTATAATAGTAAATAATAAATACTAGGGTGCGAAGGGTGATGAATCGCAAATGAAGCTTCAAAATCCACACGATAAGTTTTTTAAAGAATCATTGGGAAACATTGAGACAGCAAAGGATTTTATCACCTATTACTTACCATAACACATTAGACAAGTAATCGATTTGAACACATTGGAACCGCAAAAAGACAGTTTTGTTAACCCAGAGTTAGAAGAAGTTTTTCTGATTTACTGTTCAAGGTTGATATTTGTAACAAAGAAGGCTACTTATACTTTTTGTTTGAACATAAAAGTTATCTTGACAAAGGGGTTCCTTTTCAGCTGTTGAAGTACATGGTTGAAATTTGGGAATACAAACGAAACAAGGAACATGTAAAAGAATTACCCATCATCATTCCGCTCGTCCTTTATCATGGACAACAAAAATGGACGCTACCGTCTAGTTTAGGAGGGCTTTTACATGGCTATGAGGAGTTACCAGAAAAAGTGAGAGTGTATGCGCTAAACCTCCAGTATTTACGATATCTCCCTTTACACGGATGAAAATATAAAAGGATCCGCGCAAACACGCATTATGCTAACACTTTTACGTGATATGCTAACAAAAAACGGCGAAGCCCTTCGCCAATCCATTCATAATGCCCTTTATTATTTGATTGATTTGGAAGACAAACAAACAGGTGTTGGTTATTTAGAAACGATGATGCGATATATTTTTAGTGTTGCGAGGGATTTAACGAAATCGGACGTTGAACGAATGATTCAGAAATTAGAAGAAAATTATGTGGAAGGGAGCGAATTAGCCATGACTTTAGCGGAAATGTGGAGAGAAGAAGGTATGGAAAAAGGGTTAGAAAGAGGATTAGAGAAAGGTTTAGAAAAAGGAAGGAAATTAGGAAAAACGGAAGCATTATCGGAGGTGGCTCTACTTCAATTAACCAATAAACTGGGTGCATTACCACAAGATATGAAGGATGCAATATCACAGGCGGATTTACCAACCCTCCAGCTTATCTTAACGAATATCTTCTCTATTCAGCATCTTGATGAAGTTAGACGATATATCCATTAATAACGGGACAGGAAACCTGTCCCATATTACTGAAAAAGTAGCTTTCATAATGCATATATATTTCAAATATATGGCAATTGGACAATAAATGGCCTTGGGCGGACAATAAGTTGCCTAATCTCGACAATAAATGACTCTTATTGGACAATAAAAGTCATTCTAGGACAATAAGTTTGAAATGGCTCGATTTTTTCAGTGGTCTCAACCTGTCCCCCTGTCCCTTTCGTCTTGTGACACGTTGAGTGCGTGGTTGGGATATATTTGAGGGAAGCCAAGTAAAAATATTTTGATTATTACCGTGTAGTATAATATTATATAATTAAGATTATCATAAAAAATAGCCGCTGGGACGGCAATCCCAAACGGCTTGTACAATTCAACGCTGCAAGAGCAGTACAGCTCAGTGGAAAATTAGTCATGAAATAGACCTTTACCCTTGCAGAGGAGGTCTATTTCTTTTTGTTTAGTGTCAATAGCGCAATAATTACGCTGAGTAGTGTTAGCGTAAAAATACTGAAATTCAATGCTAAATTTGCCGCATCATATGACACCATATTCTCACCCCCTTTCTAATGGGGATGAGCCGACCGCCCCTGCGAGCTGTATGGAATTGTACTTGGAAAAATTATAGCATATAAATAGCACAGTGGATGAAAAAATTAGAGTGTGTGGTTGGGGTATATTTAGTGGAATAGGTTGAAGAAAATTATAAGAACGTAAAAAAGTATCTTGAGAGAAGTGTGATTGGTTCATACTTCTCTTTTTTGTTGTAAGCGTCGCTTACTTTTTTGTTTATAGAAAGAAGAGGGACTTAAATCATTTTCATCCCCAAAAAGTGCTCCTAACAGGATTGTATGTATATTCTAAATTAAGGTGGGGTATTAATGATGTTTTATGATACAAAAGTTGAAATTTTGGCGAATCGAATATCACCACCAATTGAAACTGTACAGGGAGATTTACAGCCACATAGTAAGAAATATAGATATGAAGATAGCTATGAATTACAAACCACAAAACGATTATTTTGTGACCGTGTTTCTATATCAGAAGTTCTTTTGGAACGTATTGGGTCAAATTCAAAAACTCCAGATTGAATAACCCCAAACATTAGGGCTATTCTAACTGAAAAAAATGTATTTTTTCAGTCAAGGGTGAAGTCTGCTCAAAATCAGACTAAATATGGAATAAAATTCAAATAGTTGGATTTTAAACCGGTAAATTGTTCCCTTTGCCAAAGGTTCAAGAAATTATAATGACCACTTTTTAAATATGCTAATTAAGAATGAAGAATTTATTATAGGAGATCTTGTTTGGAAATTACCTCAAATTATGAACTAGATTAATAATATATTATTAATAGCTTAATTAGGGGAATGACAATGGTTTAGCTATTCAAAAAGCATAGTATTTAGTATGAAGACAAAGTTATATCCCTTTCAACGTCCCATGACATGTCAAGTACTTGAATGGGATATATTTTTAAGTGAGTATGGTAATCGGTCCACAACACTACGCCTGAAATGAATGACCAACAAGAAGATTTAAAGAAACAGGCCCCTCTTACGCAAGTATACCCGAACTACACTTTATCGAAATGAATGAATTTTGAAAAACTGCATCAAGCAGGAGAACTTGACAAAAACGATCGACTAGCTAAATGGATTGAATTCTTTTCAAATGAAGATGATGGACAGTGGAGAATCATGGCCTCCAAACATCCGATAATAAAAAAGGCGGTGAATAGATTGGAAATTATAAGCCAAAACCCAGAAAATAGATACGAGTATGAAATTAGACAAAAAACCTTGAAAGACATGGCCTCGTTTAAAGAAGGGGCAAGAGAAGAAGGTTGGTTAGAAGGAATAGCAAAAGGCAAAGCAGAAGGTAAAATCGAAATAGCTGTGAAAATTCTTCGAAAAGGCATTGAAATTGAAACGATTGCTGAATTCACAGGTTTTACAATTGAAAAAAATATTAGAATTACAAAAAATATTGAGAAGGATTACTAAGATGAATTCCGTTTTATTTTCACCGCATCAAAACACGTCTAATACTCGACGCGAATATATTTTTACAGAGCGGGCTCACGGACTACGCCCATAGGGCGAAGGGCAGATTACAGAGGGTCTGGCACTCTTATCCGCCTACTCCCACTGATGAAAGGGCAATAAATTGGGACACAAAATCTGTCCCCCCCTGTCCCATCCCCACAACATTTGTAACACACCTGTAACTAAAGTAAGCAAACCTTAACTATCCTTTTAGCATAATTTCACCTATAATCAAATACAGATAGTCAATGTGAAAGGAATTACAAACATGAAATGCACGACCTTCCACATATTGGTTATCAGGGGTTGATTAATCCAAACAAATGGCTTGGCATAGCCCGAACCCAATTAATTTCTCAAAATGCCAATCTGGCATCCTTAGAAAAATCCAAGTAATATTACAATTATGTAACAATACAGAAATTTGTTGCATATTGCAGTACAATCGTCCTATAATATGATTGTGTCAACAAAAAGGTAAATTACTTGAATCACAAGAGTAGTATAGTGAAAGAAAAATAGATTGTTGACTTTTACAAAATTCGGTACTATACTACAAAATGGAACTCTTTTTCTCGGTATTTACTAACCCAAGAGGGCAATTCTAGTAATCTTCATACATATGAAGCTGTCCTTTTGGTTTAGTTTAAATATAAAATTCATTTAACTATAGGGAGGAAACAAAACATGAATAAAACTTTAAAAGTTATGACTTCAGCAGCATTATTAGCTGGCGTTGTTACTCCAGTAGCAGTAACGACAGTTGATGCAGCTGGTCAAGGTGGAGTTAAAGTACTTGAAAGTTATACAGTCGATAGAAACTCTGACCAAGATCAAAATATCGCTAGAATTCAGCTTACAGTAAGCAAGAACCAAATCTTAAGAGCAGGCGATAGTGTCATTTTTGAACTGTCAAACAAAGTAGATTTAGACCAAGGGCCTGTCTATAGCTCTGCAAAAGTATTAATTGATGATAAAGCACTTACAGGAGCGTATAAAGGTACGACAACAGCAGATACTTTCCAATTTGAGTTTATAACAGCTTCAAACGGAAACACTAACCAAGTAAAAGTTACTTATAATGGTGGAGCTGTTACTAACACCGGTAATACTGGCTTTACCCAACCTGCTAGTAACGATGCAATAGAACTTACAAAAGATTTAGCAATCGTACTCGATGTTCGCGGTAAAGTTCAAGGAATCACTGGTGACATTACTGTCAACACACTTGTATCTAACAACTCAGCATTCCCTAAAATTAGTGGTGCAGCAATCACTGCTACTAGCAAAGGTGAATTACAATTAAGTGCAAAAAATACTCGCTCATCAAACAATAAGTTTGAATTCGACTTAAGACTTAACGAGTCAGTAGCAGGTGCATTAAGTTCAGCTAATATCGGTAATTCAGGTACAATTAAGTTGAAATTACCTAGCGGATTTAAATGGGATTCTCGTGATAAGGAAAACCTTGATCCAGTATTAGGAGGAAATGGAAAACTTAATGGCGTTAGCTATAGTTTAGGATCTAGCGACAGAGAATTAACAATCACAATTCCTGCATATAACACAGCAGCAGCTAAAGCTGCCTTGCTTGAAGTTTCAAAATTAAAATTCCAAGTAGATGATGAAAGAGTTGCTAAAAAAGGTGATGTAAAAGCTACTGTATCAGGTAGTATTGATGCCGATGTTAGCGAACTACTTGTTGGTAAATACGGTGACTATCAAACAGCTACAGAAGTTGCAGAAGTGAAAGAAGTTTTATCTGGAAAGAAAGAACAAGAACTAGGCAAAGTTATTCTTAAAGAAGAACTTGTAAACACTTGGATTCCAGGCAGAACAGTTACAATTACATTACCAGAATACGCTCGTTGGGATAGAGATGAAACAAATAGTCAAGTGAAATTTGACTACACAGCTGGCAGTGCGACATTTGACAAAGGCAATATTCAATATATAGGTTCAGATGGTCGTACATTAAAGCTTACAGTTAAAGAAGCTGCAAAGAATAATGGAAGAGATGTACTTCGCCACGAAGACCAAGATCCTTCTATTGCAGAAATTACTGGCCTAAATATTTACGTGAAGCCAGGTTATGAAGGCGATGTTAAGGCAGATATTGCTGGAAGTGCTGGTGTAAGCATTAAAGGTGTTACAATCGCTAAAGCTATTAAACCATTCACAATGACAGCATCTAACCTAAGTGATGTTATTATCGGTTCACAAGGTCAAGAAGCAACTGCGGACCTTGTAATTAAAGAAGTAGTTGCTAGTGCGTTTGGTGACGGAACGGATCATCAATATGCTCGAGTGACATTACCACAAGGTGTAAAAGTAGCCGCTAGACCAGAAGTGAAAGTAACAAAAGGTGACTTAGTGATTGCTGATGCAACATATGACAATCCTGTTTATGGAGAATCATATATTCAATTTAGAATAATTGCAGATAGCACAGAAGCAAGTGAAGTTACAATTAAAGGATTAAATCTAACATTAGACCGTACAGTTCCTGTTGGTGATGTAATTGCTAAGCTTAAAGGCGATGCAGTTAACGAATGGAATTCAGAAGAAAAGAAAGATGGCGTAATCACACAGTACGGTCATGACACAAAAGGATGGGAAGATGCTTCAGCTGCTACAGCTGTAGTTGCTAAAGTTATCACTCCTGCTCCAGCTGATGCGACTTTAGGTGAAGCTGTATTCACAATCGGTTCTACTTCTTACACAGTAGCTGGCGAAACTAAGACTATGGACGTTGCTCCATTCGTTGAAGGCGGACGCACTTACTTACCACTTCGCTATGTAGCTGAAGCTGTAGGTGTTAAAGCTCAAGACGTTCTTTATGACAATGCAACTGCTACTGTAACAATCTTAAAAGGCGACCGCATTGCATCAACTAAACTTGGTTCTAAGACATTATCAGTTAACGGCCAAATAATCCCTATGGATGTTCCTGTTAAGACTGTAAATGGACGTACAGTATTACCAGTACGTTATGTAGCTCAAGCTTTAGGTCGTGACGTTGAGTGGGATCAAACTACTCAAACTGCTACAGTAAAATAATTGCAATACCCTAATACAAAGGGCCTCCATTAGGGGGTCCTTTTTTAATCCAACAAAGAAAGTAGTTGATTCATTTGCGAAAAGTCATGTCTTCACTACTAGCTGCAAGTTTGCTTAGCCTGGGCACATCCACCATTGCTTCTGCAGACACTAATAATCAATCGCTTCATTTAAAAATAAATGGACAGGAAAAAGTATTTGCCGAGCCGCCAATGATGTACAACGATGTTACACTAGTACCAATGCGGGCAATATTTGAAGAGTTAGGCGCAGAAGTAAAATGGGACGACAAACAACAGAAAATTACCGCTACTAAAGGCAACGATACAATCGAACTGAAACTGAACTCAAAAGATGCTTTTGTAAACTACAAACCAATCAAACTATTACAAGAGCCATTAGTTTCTAATAATACAACAATGGTACCACTCAGATTTATTGGTGAATCATTAGGTGCAAACGTGAATTGGGATGCTAAAACGAAAACAGTAACGATCCAATTAGAAACAGAACAACAGGAACAATTAACTATTACGAATACGAACACTACAAACGTTACCAACACTAATACTAATGCAAAATCAAGTTCAACAGAGCCTTCTACAACGAAAACGACTACCAATAAGGAAAATGTCGATTACACACTACAGGATTTAGTTAATTTTGCTCTATCAACAAACAGCAAAGTCAAAGCAGGAAATGCTCAGGTAGACAAAGCTGAAGAACTGTTCAAAAGAGCAGAAGATAACGTTGGTGAAATTCCAGCTGGATACGGCCTATCCGCTGAAGACGCTATAATAAGAAATACATTTACAGGTTATCACCAAGCAACCATCAATTACGAGATGGCACAAAAACAACAAGAAATTACGAAAGAATCGATTACTTATGCTGTGAAAAAAGCATATAACGAAGTTCATCGGTCTCTAGAACAATACAAAATTAGCAAAGCAGCAGTAGATTATGAAGAACAAAAGCATAAAATTGAGTCTTTAAAAGGAAATCAAGGAATGGTCAGCAACTTTGACTTGACCCAATCTGAAAATAAATTAAAAGAACTAAAAAAGAAGCGGGACGTAGCTGAACAAAGCATCAACGATGCTTACGAATTCCTTAACATATTAGTAGGGTTCAATCAAAAAAACCGCTATACATTAGCGGATATTCCGCCATTCGAAGAATTTGAAGTAGAAAGTGCTGATATCCAGGTCGCGCGAGTATTAAGAGATAGTACAGCCGTTTGGTTAGCTGACCAACAAATTAATCTTGCCAATTTAAATGTAGATATGTACACATTCAATAACCCAGCCGCGGGTGATACGTACAAATCAAGAAAAATCGACGTCAACATTAAAGAATACGAGAAACAAACAACAAAACAACAATTAGAAGAAACAACAAGAAAGCTGTTCTATAATATCGACGCTCTCAAATCACAATACGAAATCCTAAGAACACAACTTACTCAAGCAGAAGAAGCATTAAAACTTACGAAAGTTAAATTCGACACTGGCCTTGGCATCGCCATCGACCTCCAAGGAGCACAGCTCCAAGTCGATCAAATCAAACAACAAATGTATGACATCGTCGCCCAGCTAGACTACCTAAAAATGGCCTACGAAAAACCATGGGTCGCAGGCGGAATGTAACGGGACATGGGGACAGGTTGAGACCACTGAAAAAGGCAACCATTTTTTAACTTATTTTCAAATAAACATCCATTAATTGTTTGGCATGATAATAAATCTTGTAAAACGATTAATATAAAGAGATTTTTAGAGGATAGTATAGCTGCTATCCTCTTTAAATTTACTGCTAATGCAGTTAATTTTGCTTGTATGGACATGCTTTTTAGACCGTACCCTCTAGCACAATCTAACCCA
>DUSF01000060.1 GCA_012842745.1 Bacillus sp. (in: firmicutes)
TTGAAGTTAAAATAATTCGTGTAGGCACATGAGAGAATTTCTATTGTGAATTAAAAAGAAGTCTTTAAATAAACGAACAGGTTCGATTTAAAGGTGAAAATTGACTTGAACAAAGCTGTGTTTTTTTTATATAGAAACAAGAAAGAGGAAATTTTCCGTAAGAACCACTTTTCGCTTGCAAAAAACATCTCATCTTCATCTTTTTCCTCATCAACGTCTTCATTCACTGGTGGTACAGCAGTGTTGACCCAGCCTTCCATTTTCACCAGTTCACCTTGGTTATCTATTACCCCGCCCATAACGAGGCTATTGGGATCAAGCTTCAGGAAGCTCACTCCTTCTGTTGTCTTCTTAATTTGTACTATGAATTCCTCGATTTGGTAGATGAAGCAAGGTAGTTAACGAGATTGTATCCTACGTAATCAATCTTTTCATAGTCTACGGCTGATTCATTCGTTTTCACACTATTTCCCCTTCTGTAATTAGCTGCTTCTCTTTAACAATTTATAGCAGTTTCTTATATGTTAGTTGCTGTCATTCCTTATTTCAATATTTCTCTTAACAAGAATCTTTAAATGTAATTTATGAACAAATAAGTAAATTTTGTTCACAATTGTAACAAAAATACAAGTAAATGATTTACAAATCTCGAGGTATAAAATAATATAAAGTATAGATGTAATTACATAATATAACAATTGGATGTAAATTATTATACTAATTACCAAAAACAGGTCGAAAGAAGTGGAAAAAGTAAAATAATATATAGGTAAATTGTTCTAAAAAAATACAAATATATACATATTTAGGATTAAATGATAAAATGCTTGATATGAAGTTTAAGGGCAATATTATTTTTAACAGATTATTACTTCAATAATTAAATAGAGAGGAGGAGCTATAAAAATTTATAAGCTAACCAAATTATAAATGTTTTATAGCGAATGTATGGACATTATTAGCCAAACAAACAGAACAATGTTGTATGAGGAAATTAATCCAGAGAAGCTTGATATTTTAACTCTTGTCGGAGATGTAAAAGGAATTGACAGCTTAAGCGACGAGAAAATTAAAGAAATTAATGAGTATTTGCTTGTAAAAAGCTTTGACGAATTTTTAGACAAGTTTTCTCCTACTGTGTATTCCTTTTACAATGCAGCAAACCAGAAAGTAATGTACACATTGAAAAAACCAGAGGGAATTCAGGAGGACTGCATTTCTGAAATTGTTATTGACCAACATAATGATTTTTTGAAAATGTTATTTACTTTAATCGACACAAAGCGAAGCCAAGGTATTACAAATGTCGATTTCAAGTTTGAAAATCTATTGGACATGATATCCCCAAAAAAGGTTATGGATGACATTCGTCAGGTTAGAAAAGAAATTCACTATTTGTACGGTGAATATGAGAAATTAGATGATGGTGATCCGAAAAAGCTTGATCAGGGAGACAAATTGAACATGCTCTTTGAGGATGCAAGTAGAAATTATAATAATGTAATGGCAATGCTGCCGCTTGCAATTGAAGATATTAAAACTAGGCTATTGCTAGGTGCAACTCAGGAAGACAATGAATCTGAAAAGCTCCAGATTGGTACACTAACAATCGGTGAAAAAGGGGAATTGAAAATTATTGAAGCACCTAAAAATGAGAGTACAGATCTTATGCTTCTCAATGAAAGTAGTAATAATGGATTAAGCGCTGTGTTTGCCGAAGATTATGAAGCCATTAATGAAACATCATCTTCTTATGTTAAGGATCTTGTCGTTAGAACCTTTTCACCTTTACCAGCAGTGCAAGCAGATGTTGATTTAGAAACGGAAATCGCGAACTATAATACGTATCTTGAGTTCTATAAAAATGCAAAGGACGAATTTGTTAAAACTGTTAAACCACTTGTTGAAAAAATATTAGGGGTAAAAATGTTCTTTGATCAATATGCAACAAAAAATAAAGGAATGCAGCCAACACTCCTTATCACTAACACGAAGCTTGATATGCTAGTAAAAAGTAATAACTTGCCAAGATTAGTGACATATCTCAACACAGTAAACTCCAAAAATGAGTTTTCAGATACGATTTGGTTTGGCATTGTACCTTCTATTGAACTTGAAACAACTGGAAAGCTTAAGGTAAGCAGGGAACGTTTTAAGGGGAATGAAAAGGTTACAAAGCAAGATGGAAATACAATGGAATCTCTAACAATGCTACTTGATGCTGTAAAGGACTATAAAGTACAAATATTTTTTAGTTTTATGGCTGTCGAAGAAACAACTTTTAACAGTGTGGCTACAGCAGGAATTGATAAATTTATTGATAAATGCGCATCATTACTTAGAAAAGAATATAGTGAATTCGCTATACCTTGTATTCCGAATTTCACAATTATTCCGAAGGATAAATCCGGTGTAGTTATTGATAGCAGAATGCTAAAAACAGAGGCTGGCGGTGTACAGCTCTCTAAGGAAAAGGAAGATATTTTAAAGTTATGGATAGAAGGTGTATATGTTGGTGCGAGCTATGTAGCAGCAGGTCTTGTTGCTGCCTATCAGTGCCCTGACTATTTAAAAGAATCATTCCGAAGCGTGAAAAAGGATTATCCAGGAGTTCGTTTCGATATAGAAGCAGAGGATCATTCATTAAGAACAGTTACAACAATGGCTAAAGAGATATCTGGATTTACGAATAATATTAAAGATGCTATCAATAGAAGAAATTTTGGATTTGTCTTTTCTTCAGAAAATGCTCAATTGCAAGGAAAAGATATTAAAAGAATTACAGTTTATAAGGCGCGAAGCCTAGCTATGGAAGAAGATGGGTTTGATTCTATTTACAAAACACTTGTAAGTACATATATTGAGAGAATTCTTAGGTTCCAAACAGGTGATTTTAAATATGATAACATTGTCAAATTTTTCAGTAATAATCCAAATAGTCAAAAGAGTCAATGGCTTGTTGGCAAAGGCTATGTAAATTCAATTATTCAGGATGGAGATGACATAGGCTATATCATCGATGATAAGACCAACTTGTGTCAAATTGATCTAGTGTTCAACGGAAATGTAAAGAACCTAGAGGTTATGATTACGAAAGGAACAACTGCAGTAAAGGCATAAGAAAAGTTTTGTTGCACTTATTTAGGTGTGTTTGGGGTTTGTTTTCAAAACGACCTTTAACATATGCCTCGAAGATATAAAAAATTTTCGAGAGAAAAAATATTAATTAGTAGGAGGTTTTATTTATGGGTTTTATTTTGAAAGTAGAGGGGCCAGAAACAATTGAATTGGGGTTGGACAGTATCATGACGGTGGTGTATGAGACTGATACTCCAAATGATTCCAACGCTAGATCAACGGATGTAGGATCAACACTTAAGGTTACAGGGAAAATCCTTACAGCAACTGATGGGGATAATGCCGATGATACGATGAAGCTTGGATTGTGGTCTTTAGTTCCAGCTGAAAAAGCGCATTGCTATCGTAAAGT
Organism: Bacillus sp. (in: firmicutes); assembly: GCA_012842745.1. NCBI lineage: Bacteria > Bacillati > Bacillota > Bacilli > Caryophanales > Bacillaceae > Bacillus > Bacillus sp. (in: firmicutes). Next base: position 3,491 of record DUSF01000060.1, read on the forward strand.
TACGCTGGAAGTCATTTCAGCAGACCAAGTTGTTAGAAAAATTCATTTCCCTAATGCATTTGTCGTTGATTATGTTGAAAGATTTGGCGACACAGAAGGAGTAGGCGAATTTATGCTTTTCATTAAGCAGAAGAAGGATAAAACAGATTTAGCTCAAATCGAAGGCGGCTATGCTGTTTAGCTTGTACATTTGATTTTATAGTTATGAAAATATAAGGGACTAGACAGTCCCTTATATATTTATATGCCATAATTATAGGGATGAAGAAAATGGAAAATTATTATGAAATCTTAGGTGTTGCTAGAGATGCCACGCAACAAGATATAAAAAAAGCATACAGGCAACTGGCAAAAAAGCACCATCCAGATTTAAACAAAGGAAGCAGTGAATCTGAAAAAATATTTAAAAAGGTATATGAAGCTTATCAGATTTTAAGTGACACGACATCTAGAGAGGCATATGATGCCCGCTTAAATACACAAAATGAGAACACTACTCACACAAATAACACTTTTGAGAAAAAGAGGGAGCATCAAGTAAACTATCAGGAATTTGATATAAGAAACATGGAAAAAAACTTTGAAAATTTCTTTGGCTTTAACCCGAAAACAAAAAAAATGTCTCCTAAAATGGAGAATAAAAAGGATAATAACCCTGTTGACACCTCAGCAATCTTTGAAAGTTTTTTTAATGTAAGAAAAAAATGACTGGCAAGGAGGAGGAGATATGGTGAATAGGAATGAAAATCAAGTTTGGATTACCATCATAGATTTACTGATTGTAATAGTTGGAATCTTTACACTTATATATGTATATGGACTAAATACTAACTTCCATTTAAAGGTTATTGTGAGCATTCTGTTAGGTATGATTTTAGTAGGTTTTGTAATAAAAAAATATGAATCCGAAGAACGCCAAGAAGTAGCAGACACAGTAATATCGAAGTTTGTTTTAATAGATGAAGCTGGGGTAGCAATAAGAGAATGGTTTATAAATGGGGAGACATCGTTTCTAATTGGCAAAAATTCAAGCCACATCGAAGTGGATATTGATTTGTCTGCTACAGAATATTCATCACTAATCAATTACGAACACGCTGTGTTAAACCGTGTTTCCGAAAATTGGTTTATTGAGGATATTGACGAGATACATAGTGTAGGGATAAAAAAAGCGAATAGGCATACCAAGAGCAAGCTTAATCAAGGGCACCCCTATCAGATTAATGTAGGGGATACAATCTATATAGCAAACGCTAGGATAGTAGTGAGGTAACAGCAGATTCTTAACAAAATAATAAACGGAGGATTGAAAAAATGAGTTTGTCAAGATGTATAAATGGGCATATGTTTAGTGCAAGAAGATATGGGAACGCTTGTCCATATTGTAATGTAATTGTTGAAGAAAGCCCGAAAATTAAAAATCAGCCAGTTTCAAGTGCAGGAGAAGTAGACAAGACAATGCCATACTTGGGGGAAACGGAAGGAATTGAACCAGTAACTGGTTGGTTAGTATGTATAGAAGGGCCTCAAATGGGGCAGGATTACAGAATTATGGCAGAAAAAAATTTCATTGGAAGATCAGAAGATATGCATATACGGATTATTGGCGATAATTCGATTTCGAGACGAAACCATGCAGTCATTGTATACGACCCAAAGAAACGAAATTTTTTTCTGTTGCCAGGAGATGCATCTGGTCTTGCCTACCATAATAATGAAGCCGTTTATTCACCGACTGAACTATCAGCCTATGATGTCATTCAACTAGGCAGAAGCATATTCATTTTTATTCCATTATGTGGCATTCATTTTGAATGGGAACAAGATCAGGACAAGGAATGAAAATTATGATGTATGAACAAGGGATAAGTCCTTATATTATTGTGCTGATCTGTATCTTTATCCTTTTGGTTTTACTGTATAGTAGGCATATTCTTTTAAATAAAAATAAAAAAGTGGAAATTGAGATTGGGAATGGTCAAACAATCGGAACACGTGAAGAGCAGGATGATTCCTTTTCAACAATGACAACAGCAAGTGGTACGATAGCTGTTCTAGCTGATGGGATTAGTGGGCTTTCAAATGGGAAAATGGCTAGTATGATTGCAGTTCAAACATTTATAAATGAATTTTCGAACATAACATCGACCGAAAATATGCGAGATTTCTTCACAAAAGCGGCACAACTAAGTAATCGTGAAATTATGTATAACCTGAAAGGGAAAAGTGGCGGGACCACTTTGGTTGCTGCGATTGTGGACAATCAGGGCTATCTTTATTGGGGAGCAGTCGGGGACAGCATGATTACGATATTTAGAAACGGTGACTTCATAAATGTTAACGAAAAGCAAACTTATGAATCCGTACTTGAGGAACGCTATATTTCAGGTGAAATAACTCAAGCGGAGATACAAGCGAATCCAATGAGAAAAAGACTTATTAATTATTTGGGATACTCAGGTTTTAAAAATATAGAAATTGGCAACAAACCGATAAAGCTGAACAAGAACGATAAAGTTGTTTTATATAGCGATGGAATTTCTGACAGTTTAACAGAAATAGAGATTGAAAAAATCCTATCCAAGAATATTTTACCTTATGATGCTGCCCAAGAAATAGTTGAAGCTGTTGAGCAAAAACAATTGAAAAATCAAGATAATGCAACAGTTATTATATTGGCAAATGGTTGGTGAGCTTGTTAGGTTGGATAGTCCTTCGGATAAGGAGTATGGAGGTTACGGATGAGAAAGGAGAACAGTGAGTTTATTACTAGCTTTCTATCAGAATCAGGCAGTTTTATTCAAAATAGTGATTATTTCGCCTATACGGAGCTCGACGATTTAGCATGCTGGGTAGTTGTTCAGGGACTAGATTTAGATAAAGAAATAAATAGTGCGGAGCTTGCTGCAAAGGGCATATTAGAGAAATTTATAGAAAAGCCTTCTATGTCAAGAGAGAAAATAAAAAAATACATAAAAAACGCTCATGAGCTGTTGCAGGAGCAGAGCTTAAGAGTAAGGTTGAAAGCTAGCATCGTAGTCGTTGTAACAAATTATACGAAATTGATGTGGGCTGTAGCGGGAAATGCTAGACTCTATCATTTTAGAAATGGAAGACTATTCTTAAAAAGCAAGGATCAAAGCTTATCACAGGAACTTGCAAATAAGCATGAAATTACAGAGGATTTTGATCATCATGAGGAGCGGCATAATCTCTTGAATTACCTTGGCAAGCCCCAAATGTTTCAGCCGTTTATTTCAAAGAAGACAAAGCTAGAAGATGGTGATGTCCTGTTGCTATGTTCTTCAGGTCTTTGGGAAGAAGTAAGTGGAGTTGAAATGATGGATGCTTTGGAAGAAATACAGGATCCTAAACAATATGTAGATTTGTTGGAAGAAGTTCTCTTAAGTAGACAAAAAAAAATTGTGAATCCTTATACAATGGCAGCTATTTTTGTTAATAAGGTATATCAGGAAAATAAGAAGAATAAGAAAAAATACTTCAAGATGATTACAGTCTCATTACTTTTAACTCTACTAGTTGCAGGAAGTGCGATTTACCTTAAAGTGAAAGAAGCAAAGAAAATGGCAGAATATATGGCAGAAGTTTTTGAGCACGAAAAGACTGGAGATACTTATTTTCACGATGAAAACTATGAAGGCGCTTTATTAGAATATAGTGAGGGACGAAACGCTGCTAAACGAGCAAAAAATGCTATCCAAAAAGATTTGTTGGGGAGAAAGCTACGGATAACACAATTCATTATTGATGGGGACGAGGAAGTAAAGGCTGAAGAGTTTGCACAAGCATTAACTAAATATGAAAAAGCGGAGAAGGAAGCAAAAAAGCTTCCCAAATTTGAGGCTAATATGATTGAACAAAGAATTACAAATATAGATGCTTTCGTACAAATCTCAGAAGTCGTCAAAGAAGGTGATATGCGTTTTGAAGCTGAGGATTATGAAGGTGCGCTTACTATTTATGAAAAAGCTCGAAAGAAAGCTTTGGATATTGCTTACAGTGGTGAGCAGGAAATAAGAGCCAAGATTGAAGAGACGAAGGGGAAAATTGCTGAACTTGAGCGGGAACAGCTAGCGTTAAATGCAGAAAAGTTGGAGAAGAAAGGCGATCAAAGTTTGGCGAAAGAAGATTATGAAAGTGCAATTCATTCCTATCAAGAGGCTCAAGGAATCTTTCAAGAGATGGGTATACTTGCAAAAGTATTAAATGTTGAACGAAAGATTATGGGTGTAGAGGAGAAATTAAAAATGCCACCAAATATAGATATAGCGCAAGCTGATTCATCATTTGAAGATGAAAAATGATAATTACGTGAAGTGAAGGCAGGAAGTGATGATTACTATGAAAGAGACTATACTGGATCGGCTGCAGAGAATGGAAAATCTTGAGGAGCGTAAATTACTAAAGGACATTGTAAGTGGTGTTTTTATGAATTTAGTCGAATACCAGGAGGATATGAACAGGAAATTAGAGGAGCGGGTTTTTAGTGAATTAGAGGATTTGGACGATAGATTTGATATTTACTGTACCATTTGCAGCAGAGATAATATAGACCCTATTCATGAATTCCTGTTTCCTATGATTCCAAAGGATTTAGAGAAGGATTCCTTTACTATACAAGAACAGCTTGATTCGGTTGGCATGCATGGAGAGTTTAACCTTTTTACTATATATTTGCAGTGTGAGTTTCCGAAAATAAAAGAGCTACTAGATAGCCAAAGATTGTTTGCTGGAGTAATTGTTACAACAAGCGGGAAATATGACGTTAACATAATGCTGAAACAAAACAAAACCTATATAGAAGAAATCGAAAAACTATATCATTTGTTCTTATTAAATGGGCTTTCTTGGAAAACGGTCAACCATCCGTTTGCTTATAAATTTTTTGATGTTATTATAACTGATTTTCCCTGCTTGAAAGAAGAAGAGGAGATCATCGAGATTAGCTATGATTTGGAGGAATACGAAGCCTATAAAAAAATAAATATGATTCCACTATGGAATATTGAAAAACTTACCGTGAAAAGTTCAGGCTTTCCAAGTCCTGCGAAAGATAAAGTGAATTATGAACATACTATTTCTATCCGAAAGATGGGCGAACAAAATGGCTATCTTGTTGATTCAGATGAAAAGGATATTCGCTATGTAAAACGTTCAAAAGATGTAGTGACTGTTGTTTCTGCACATGATAAATCAGGGCTGTGGAATTTGCTCAAGATTGCAAAGCCTTTAAAGAAAACTGTTGATGATAGGCAGGGATATGCCCTTGTCTCAAACCGAAGAAATAATCACTTTATCCAGAAATATGCACAAAAGAATACGATGGCTATAAGAACGAAGAGTGAAGTGATGAGGATTATTAACTCCTTTGAAGCAGCTAAAGATCTTGAGCTAGTGGATATAGATTTACAAGATATATATATTGCCAAGGAAATATGCTACCCCATGAATGCCTTTCTAATTGATAATATCAGGGTGGAAAAGGATAAGAAAATAATGATTTTCCGTTTCAAAGCTCAAGTAGAAAGAAATTTTATATTAAATGATACGCTGAGTTTTCTCACCTCTGAGGCTCAGATGTATTTCCCGGAGTATAAATGTGTAGGGGAATGGGCATGAATTATATTTGGGATTTATTAATTAAAGCAGAGAAAGCTGGCTTCCAAAAAAAAGATATTGAATTCTTTTTGCCGAATACTTATTCCCCTTATATGGAATTAAGCAATGAATATTTAAATGGGACAGCTATTGTACAAAGGATGGGTGTGAATCCATATTACCGATTTTATGAAATATTCAAGGATTTATTTTCTTTAGATAATCATGAGGAAGAAGCACTTAGACAAGTGCTACTTGATCTTGTGCTCCATTTTCTAGCTGAGATTGATTTCGTACAAGGAATGAATAAAAGGGAGTATTACATTCAATTTGTACTTAAAGATATGGAAGATGGAATCTTTGGCAGAGTTGTAAAGGAAAATATAGGCTTGTTTTCAAAAGAAGAGCAGGAGGAAATTTCTTTACATGTACTTAGGCTATATAAATCGGGGGAAGCCGTTTATTTGCTGAAGGAAACGCTAAGAAAAATATTTAAAGATTGCTCTGTTTATGCCAAATGCGATGAAAAGGATGAATTACTCATCTATATTGGCAAACAAAGGAACAGGGAAACACAGGCAAAAATTGACCTACTGCTACAGCTATTTCTGCCAGTTCGATTCCAAACTGTGATTTACTGGGAAAAACATTTTGGAATTATTGATATAGATGAAACGATGAAGGTCGAACATATAGCACTCTATTGATTTTTGCTAGATTAAGGAGGGATAGAGATTGAGTGGATATTCATACAAGCTTCATATTCACAAAAATAAAAGAGAAGATAAGAGGCTCATTAAATATACCCGTGAGGAATTAATGGAAATGACAACCTTTCAGCTTAAGAATATTTGCTATCAAGAGCGGCTAGTAAAAGGGGTTGCTAATACTCTCGATAGAGATGTACTTATTGAGACCATCTTAAAATACCGGGGAGCTGAAGAACCGCTTCTGATTAGAGAGATGAAGGATGGCGGCTTTACTAGAGTAGAACAGGCTATTCAAGCGTATTTACATACAGAAATGCAACATAGCGGCAAGATTAAGGTGCCTGCCAAAATGAGTATTTATTCAGGATTGAGGATAGATAAATTAGACAAATATATGGTAGATGCAGGAAATCTACTTGTAGAATCTAATGTGCTTTTAGTAAATGAAAATCTTGAATTATGTGGAATTCTCAAATTAATAAAAGATTGTGAACAGCAGGGGCGCTATTATTTATCTGCTGATGAAAAAATGGAAATAAGAGAGACAACGAATAGGAACTATAGTTTTTTATTCTTTAGAAAGCAAGACTCTGACTATATTTATAAGACTTACTACCAAGAAACACCTCTTCCTCCTGTCCATTTACATTACTACAAGATACCCATCCCAGATTTAGAAATAAAGCAGTTGGAAACAACGAGAGCCGTTCTTGCCATTGATTTTGGTACAACGAATACAACGGCTGGTGCATATTTAGATAGTGAATACGTTTCATCTTTAAGCAGTCATGATTTATTAAATGGCAGAATTCGGCTAAATAGTATTAACTTTGTTACTTTTGTTGACAAAACGAATGATGAGAAGGGAATCGAAGTGCTTCCAACAGTCGTCAGTATTGCAGATTGTTCGAATCCTGAAAAGATTTTGTATCATTTTGGCTATGATGCGTTGAAAACAGCAAGAATGAACAGTTACAGTGGTCTTTCAACTGTATTCAATGGATTTAAACGATGGGTTCATAATTATAAGGTTGATGAAGAGGTGATGGATCATAATGGCAATACTGCCAACGTTTCAAGAAGTGTTATTTTGCGGGAATATTTGCTTTATGTCATCCGAACAGCAGAGCATCAATTCAAATGTCGTTTCAAGTATTTGCATATTTCTAGCCCAGTAAAAATGAAAAATCAGTTTCTTGACATGTTCAAACATATATTGCCAGAATACGAGATTGAATGTGAATATGCTCTCGATGAGGGCATGGCTGTTCTATATAATACGATTGCTGAACAAATAGAAACGAATAACTTTCTGGATGGGGAAGAGTATAAGGCGCTTGTCATTGATTGCGGCGGCGGAACGACTGATCTTTCCTCGTGTAAGTTCCGTATTCGGGATGGACATCTATCCTACAAGATTGATATCCAGACAACCTATGAAAATGGAGATACTAATTTTGGCGGCAATAATATTACCTATCGAATTTTCCAGTTTATGAAAATTATGTTTGCGGCCTATTATAGTCACAA
>DUSF01000061.1 GCA_012842745.1 Bacillus sp. (in: firmicutes)
GGTTTGATTGCTCAAAATTTTTACTGACTTGGTTGTTGGATTCTACTATCCAACCTTTTTTTTGCACGCTTGACATTTTGTTTAGTTTTCAAAGAACATTTTATTTCGCTTTGTTTTAGCGACATTTTATATGTTACCATCCATCTTCGTAGAAGTCAACGACTTTTTTTAAAAGTTTTTTTAGCCTTTCGAAACAAGTTACACTTCAAAGATGAACTTTTTTATAATATCATCTTACTAGCTTAATAGTCAACTAATATTTTAAATAAAAAAAAACGTAATCAAGTTATCATTCTTCGCGGTCATGATCGCCCTTGATTAACACATTCTTGGCCGCATTCTCACTCTTGCTGATCCCAAACTTTTATCCTTATTGTCTGCCAAAATAATAAAGCACCCAAAGAGAAATTCCCTGGGTACCTGCAAATTACCAATCTATTACTCTCTTAAGAATAAGAAATATGCAATAAAGATAAAGAATAAACCATACATGATTGGATGTACTTCTTTAGCTCGTCCTTTTACAATCATTGTAATAGGATAGAAAATGAAGCCAACAGCAATACCTGTTGCGATACTATAAGATAAAGGCATTGTTACTAGTGTAAAGAATGAAGGAACTGCTATTTCGAATTCTCTCCAATCGATGCTACCAACAGATGTAGCCATTAATACACCTACAATAATAAGCGCTGGAGCTGTTACGAACGGTGTTACAACGCCAAGCAACGGTGAGAAAAATAAGGCTAATAAGAAACATATTCCTGTTACTACTGCAGTAAATCCAGAGCGACCACCAGCTGCAACCCCTGCTGTAGATTCCACATAAGAAGTTGTCGAAGATGTTCCTAGTACTGCACCAACGGAAACCGCTGTTGCATCTGCCATTAACGCTTTGCCTACACGTTCCAACTTATTATTTTTCACAAGCCCTGCTTGATTTGCAACCGCCACAAGCGTTCCTGTTGCATCAAAGAAATCTACAATGAAAAATGTTAATATTACACCAATCATTTGTGGTGTAAAAACATTTCCTAAATGTGCCAAAGCTGCTCCGAATGTTGGCGTAATGTCTGGAACAGGTGCGATTAAGCTGTCAGGTTTAGGTATTAAACCGATAATCATACCCGCAACTGCCGTAACAACCATTCCGACAAAGACAGCAGCGTTTACTTTTCTAACCATTAAAATGATAGTAATTAACAAGCCAAAAATAGTTAATAATGCATTTGGATCTTTCAAGTCAGACAAAGCAACGAAGGTAGCTCGGTTTGATACAATAATACCAGCATTTTTTAAACCTATAAAAGTAATAAACAACCCTATACCGGCACCAACTGCATGTTTTAATTCATTCGGTATAACATTAATTATTTTTTCACGGATACCCGAAAGCGATAAAACAATAAAAATAAGTCCTGATACAAATACGCCTGCTAATGCTGTTTCCCAAGGAACTCCCATACCTAAAACAACAGTATATGCGAAAAACGCATTTAGTCCCATCCCTGGTGCAAGTGCCAATGGATACCTTGCATAAATACCCATAAAAATTGATCCATAGGCTGCAGCTAATGCTGTTGCAACAAACACAGCATTTTTATCGATTCTTAATTCATCCGGAAAATCTGCCACCCCGTCTAAAGCCAATGTACTTGGATTTACAAACAGAATATAAGCCATTGATAAAAATGTTGTAAGGCCAGCAATAATTTCTGTTCTGTAATTTGTTCCAAGCTGTTCAAACTGGAAATACTTTTTCATACGAAATCCTCCTTTTAATTTTGGCGCTGTTACATCTTAATGTGTATTCTTGTAGCCTTAAAAGTTCATTCCTCAAGAATAGAAAAAGCTCCTAGTATATAGAAATACCAGGAGCTTGACTATTACCGAAGAATAGTAGAAAGGTATAAAATCCCTTCTAACAACCTCGTAGTCAAGCCATTTCCGGTAGCTTGGTAGAAACTCTCGGGCCATATCCCCGACATTATACGACGTCTTATTTCATTATTCTACTAAAATTTACACTCATATTTTATCAGGAACATATTCTATCGTCAATAAAAAATACGAACGTTTATCGTAAAAAAACAATAAACATTCGTATTTAATATTATTCCCACTCAATCGTTGCTGGTGGCTTACTTGTAATATCGTAAACAACACGATTTACATGAGCTACTTCGTTTACAATTCTAGTGGAGATTTTCTCCAACACTTCCCAAGGTATGCGTGCCCAGTCAGATGTCATACCATCAATCGATGTAACCGCACGAATACCGATTGTATAATCATATGTCCTTGCGTCACCCATTACACCAACACTGCGGATGTTAGGAAGAACAGTGAAGTATTGCCAAATGTCACGTTCTAAACCAGCATTTTTAATTTCTTCGCGAAGGATTGCATCTGACTCACGAACAATTTCCAGTTTTTCATCAGTAATTTCTCCTAATACCCGAATACCTAAGCCAGGTCCTGGGAATGGCTGTCTCCAAACAATTTCATCAGGAATTCCTAATTCAGTTCCCAACGCTCTAACTTCATCTTTAAATAACGTATTTAAAGGCTCGATTAGTTTGAATTTCATGTCCTCTGGTAAACCACCAACATTATGGTGTGATTTAATCGTTTGTGCTGTTTTTGTACCACTTTCGATAATATCGGTATAAAGCGTTCCTTGCGCTAAAAAGTCAATGCCTTCTAATTTTGCTGACTCATCATCAAAAACATAAATAAATTCGTTGCCAATGATTTTTCGTTTCTTTTCTGGATCAGAAACACCTTGTAATTTTCCTAAAAAGCGCTCTTTTGCATCGATTTTAATTACATTCATATTAAAACCTTCGCTAAATGTTTTCATCACGCTATCTGCTTCACCTTTGCGAAGTAAGCCATGATCAACAAACATACATGTTAATTGGTTGCCAATTGCTTTATGGATTAATACAGCGACAACAGAAGAATCAACGCCTCCGCTTAACGCACATAATACTTTTTTATCGCCAACCATTTCGCGGATTTTTTTGATTTCAAGTTCAATAAAATTCTCCATTGACCAATTCCCTGTACATCCACAAATTTCAAAGACAAAGTTTTTCAATATATCATTACCATATTCAGAATGACGTACTTCTGGGTGGAACTGAACACCATAAAAGCTACGTGCTTCATTGCTCATAGCAGCAATTGGGCAAGATGGATTTGTAGCATCAACAACAAAGCCTTCTGGTGTGCCAGTAACTAAATCACCATGACTCATCCACACAACCTGTTCCGAAGGCAGCCCTTTATAAATTTTTGACTGGTTTTCGATTTTAATCGTCGCTTTGCCATATTCACGCTGGCCAGCCTTTTCCACTTTCCCACCTAATTTATGGGTCATGAGCTGCATGCCATAGCAAATTCCTAATACCGGGATGCCCAAATTAAAAATTTCATCGTCGCAATCAAAAGCATTGTCCCCGTACACACTATTTGGTCCACCTGATAAAATAATTCCTTTTGGATTCATCTTTTTAATTTCAGCTACATTAATTTCGTGGTCATGAAGCTCACTATAAACTCCAAATTCACGGATTCTCCGCGTAATAAGCTGATTGTACTGACTGCCAAAATCCAGAACTAAAATCATTTCATTTACTTGTTCTCTAATTTCCACTATATTCACTCCTAAAAATAAATACGAACATTCCTTAAAAATTCACGATCATTATTCGCTTTTATCATACCAACGCCAAGACCGTTGGTCAAGGTACTATCTTTTTAAATAAACTTTCCCATAGTTCAAAAATGATCGCCAATTCCTGAGACTTAGGCTCCCTTTTAGAATACAGAAGTTTTTCATAAATTTCCGCTATTTTTTTCATTTCTGAACTGCCTAATTTCACGTCCACTCTAGTAGCAAATTCTCTAAGCGTTTCTCCATCTTGAATTTTTAGACCCTTATTTCCAAGTAATAAAAAAAGAGTTTCAAGCGCTTCTTTTGGGCCAAGCTTGCTTTTACGAATTCGATATTTTGCAAGAATCCAATACGGATACCATGTTGTTTTCATTTTTATTAATAAACCAACTACCAACAAAGCTAGAGCGACGAAAATACTAGCTTCTTTAAAAGGAACATTGATACCTTTAAGCATATCGCTGCCAATTTTCTTATTGCCCTTTTGTTCGCTATCCTTTTTTGCTTCTATATTTTCTTTCTGCTCTTTTTGCTCCTCTGCATTTTGAATAGCTTGTGAAGCTACAGGTACAGCATTCGCGGTAAATATATTTAAATTACTAAATCCCTGTGTCGGCTCAAACGGTACCCAGCCGATTCCTGGAAAGTATACTTCAACCCATGAATGTGCATTTGCGTTTTTTACAGCATAAAGTCTTGCATCATCATCTAGCGGCTTAATAAACTCCCCTTGTGTATAGCCTTTTACCCATCTTGCCGGAATATCAAGCGACCGTAACAGGACAACCATCGATGTTGAAAAATTATCACAGTACCCTTTTTTCGTCTCAAATAGAAATTGGTCAACATAGTCTTCATCCGCTTCTGGTATCGCTACATTTTTCGTTTCATAAAGAAAACCATGTTCTGAAAAATAAGCTTCAATCGCCTTTGCCTTTTCATATCTCGGTGCCTTGCCCTTTGTTATTTCATTGGCAAGTTTTTTAACTCTTTCCGGAAGATTCTCTGGCAACTGCGTATAAATTCTCCTAATGTAGGTATTATCTCCTCCATTTGCCAACTTTAATGCCTCTATTGAAAAAACAGGATAATCATATGTTATTTCATAGGAACGGAGCTGTACTACATCGCCATTTTTTTCTGTAAAAAGCTTACCCGTAAAGGGCTCAGCCAATAATTGTACATTTTGCTCAGTTTTTAATGAGCGAATGCCTGATGGATAAGCAATATGTGGATAAGAACCTGCATTTTCAATCGTTATGTTTGCCTTTAGATTATTTTCTTTAGTAACATTTTCAAAAATACTTAAGTGAATATTATCTTTATCAATTAATATTTGTGGGAACTTTTCAGACACTTCCCAGCCTTTGCCAGTATAAAAATCCTTCGATTCAATTCGCCAATAATGGGCCTTCTTAACCTCTGCTGTAAACACGGTAGTATAATCATTAGTAAAAGCCCCGCCAAGCTTAGAATCATCGACATCATAACCGATCTTCTTAACCCCGCTATCGAAAAATTGCTCTTGTGCAGCACTTTTAATAAATGGAACAGGATCAGGCCATTGCGGTCCTATTTTCGGTACGTTTAATCCAAGCACAACGGATAAAGCAATCATGAAAGACAACGGAAGGAGCCAATACGGCCTAACCGCAATGCCTTCTTTTTCTTGTAAGCGTAACATTTGCAGCGAAGCTACTATTAAAAGTCCAATAATAATCGTACGAACAATTGCATTACCTGCATCGTAGCGAGTAAATGTATCTAAAACCCCTAAATAAATAATCGTAATAATATAAAAACCTAATATCCGCTTCGCCTGAATGAGCCAATACTGCATTAAATAACTCATGACCCATAATAAAATAAGAAATAAAAAGCTGCGGAATAAGTTTGACATTTCCAGCCAACGCGCATCTAAAAGTGCTTGCGTGTTTATGCTGGCATCTTCATACAAACGATAAAGCCAACCAATTTGTAGGAATGACCCTTCAAAAAAGAGCTGGTGCAAGATATACAATAATAGTACAAAACGGATTGGGACCGAATACCAAAACGGTATTTTTAAAAAATACAGCAAAAAGCATGCAGCCGTAAAAACGATAAAATAAAGGCTGTTGCCTGTATCTGTCACAACTTCAAGCGGCCGCAGCCATTCCCAAAATAATATGAAGCCTAAACTGTACAGCCCTACATTATATAGATTAAAGCGGTGCTGATTAGTCATTTGTTTTCACCCCAGCTGTCCCAAAAGCTAACTCCTCATCCATCGCTCTTATCGTAATATTTTGATTGATTAGCTGTTTACCATATTTCTGAATGTGATCAACTAAAGAAAGGATTATAATAATTTTCCGTTCTTTGTTTGCGAAAGTCTTCATCCTTTCAAAAAGCTGTGGATTCATATGGTCTGTCACTACAATTAATGTACCTTTTTCAGGAAGCTCTGCTTTTTCTCTTTCCAAAACCTCTGAAAGCAAATAATTTGAATCATTTTTAATAATGGCCAAATGATATAAAACTTGATTACGCCATTCTGCCGATTTTTTATATAAAAAAATAGTTCGTTCTGCTCCACACGAAAGTAGATTGAAAGGATGTCCAGCTTTATAAAGCTCCTCTGTTAATGAAGCTGTATAATGAACGATTTTCTCAAATGCAGCCGGATTAATTTGATTCGCCCTATCCATACAAATGAAGTAACGGTGATCTTCGGTCCTTTCAAACTCTTTAGAGATTAAAGTGCTTTTCTTAGCTGTCATCTTCCAGTTAATCCAAGACAGCCGATCGCCCCGCTCGTATTCGCGAATACTAGTCGGTATCATCGTTTCTTTTTTATCATCCAAGCCCCTCGCAAGCGTTCCCGCTCCAACATGTTTTTCTAGAAAAAATAAATTTAAGCGCTGCCGCTTTGGATAGACGATTACTTTGTTTTCAACTTTAAATGAATTTTCTTTTCTTATTAGACCTAAAAAATCAGCAGATGCGACCGTTATTTCTTTAAAAATATGTTCCCCCCGCGGTAATTCAGTTAGCTCATAGGCTACGCTAAATTTTCTTTTAAATAAAGGGAAAAGCATTCGCTTCTCTTGCCCTTCTCCTACTGAAAACGTATCTTTGATGATTAAATAATAAAGAGGAAAGGGAAAGCTTCTCGTTATTTTGATTTGGACTTTTACTGTATCTCCCGCTTCATACACAAGTTGCTCATCGATGGCTCTTTCAATCTTCCAAAACTTAAACGAATAGAAAGCAATTAGAATAGAATAAAACAAAAATGGAAGAAAGCTATAAAGAAGAAACCAGCTAACAAAGCCACCTTGGAACATCGCATAAGCATATAAACTAACAGCACCTGCCACTAATAAGATGATTTTGCCCCATATTTTAAGCAGATTCATTATAGTTATCATTGCTGTGACCTCACCACGCTTTACGAACAGGAACTTGAAGACGATTAATAATTTCCTCTAGAATTCCTCCAGCAGTTATATGCTTATAGCTAGCTTCAGAGTTTAAAATAATCCGATGTCCAAAAACGAACGGTGTTAAATATTTGACATCATCCGGAATGACGTAATCCCGTCCAGAAATAAAAGCAAAAGCTTGTGCCGCTTTCATTAAAGCAATGGAACCGCGCGGACTAGCACCGAGATAAACAGATGGATGACTTCTTGTATAATTGGCAATATCGACAATATACGTTTTAATTGATCCATCAACAAATATTTCTTTTACTTGCTTTTGCAGCACCAACAATTCTTCTATTGTTAATACTGGCTGCAGTTCCTCAATTGGATGCATTGTAGCTACATTTTCCAGCACTTTTATTTCTTCGTCACGTGTAGGGTAGCCCATTTTCATTTTTAGCAAGAAGCGGTCTAACTGTGCTTCTGGAAGCGGATATGTCCCTTCATATTCAATTGGATTTTGCGTCGCTAAAACCATAAAAGGTTGTGGCAGTGTCATCGTTGTCCCATCAACCGTTATTTGTCCTTCCTCCAAACTTTCCAGTAGAGCAGACTGCGTCTTTGGAGATGTTCGATTAATTTCATCAGCAAGCACAATATTTCCCATAATCGGGCCCGGACGATATTCAAATTGCAGCTCCTTTGGATTGTAAATTGAAATTCCCGTTACATCAGAAGGCATTAAATCAGGGGTAAATTGAATTCTTTTAAATGTGGCATTAATCGACTTCGCAAGCGCCCGTACCATCATCGTCTTTCCAACGCCCGGCACATCTTCCAAAAGAACATGGCCCCCGGCAAACAGCGCAACTAAACATAATAAAACCTCTTCCTGCTTGCCAACAATCACTTTTTCAATATTATTTATGATTTTTTCAACCGTAGGATGTAGTTGTTCGTGGCTAACTTTATATTTCATCAAAATCCTCCTTTGATGGTAGCTTTCCCTTTATATCTACTAAAATTTAATTATAACGTAAAAAGCTGATAATTACTTTAAAAATGGCACCCTAGTTTTTTCCATGTAATTTTAATTCAGTTGACAATTGACTCCCCCTCCAAAAGTCACGAATTAGCGGAGTTATTTTATAGGTATAAATATCTATCTATATAAAATTTTGTAAAATCCATGTTATTTTCACTTTTGACCAGCCAAATTATGGTATTATGTTAGAAGTTTGTCATTTAGGTTTTATTTAATTCTATAAAATAAGGAGTGGAAGAAATGTTAAAGAAATCCCTTTCAGTTGTTTTAGGCTTTGTCTTAGTTTTAATGCTCGCGGCCTGCAACCAAACAGCTCAACCTACGGAAAAAAGTAACAATGTAAGCAAATCAAACTTAACTGTTGAACAGCTATTTGAACGGTCAACAGAAGCATCAGCTACTATTAAAAGTTTTACTGTAGATATGGATATGAAGCAAAATATGAGTGGAGTACCTGAAGTTGGAGACATGGTTATTGATTCAAAAATCGAAATGCAGTTCGTCACAGACCCTATTCAAATGTATCAAAAATTAAAAATGAACATGGGTGAAGAAGTTGGAAACATTGACACAGAAGTCTATTTAACAAAGGATGGAATGTTCATGTATGAGCCTACACAAGGGGGCTGGATGAAGTTCCCAACAAATATGTCCGAAGAGTTAATGAATTTATCTAACCAACAAGGAAATCCACTTGATGAGTTAAAAAAGCTACAATCATTTATCGATGATTTTTCATATGAGGAAGATAATAAGAACTATATTTTAAAGCTAACCGCTTCTGGTGACAAGCTCACGCAATTTATTAAAGAAACAATGCAGTCGCTTTCTCCTGAATTAGCGGAGAATGAAATGTTAACTGAAGGTATGAAAATTAATAATATGAAATACGAAATTGCGATTGACAAAGAAACCTATCTGCCAAATCAATTACATGTTGTGATGGATCTTGACTTTACTATGGAAGGTGAAACGATGCGCCTTAGCCAAACAGTAAATGGCGTTTATACAAGCTACAATGAAATTGACAGTATTACCGTTCCTAAAGACGTTCTTGATAATGCTGTTGAGATGGATATGTAACAATACCTGCTTACCGCTATAATCCGATCCGCCTAATCAATTAACTTGACTAGGCGGTATTTTTTGTTACCGAACCACCAAAATTTTACACAATCTATCTGAATTGCTTACACTAGACCTGCAAATTTTTATCTCTGTACGATAGTATGTAAAGACAAGAATTTCTTCATTATTCGCCGACGAGTTTTGTAAAATAAACTTAAAGTTTGGGGATTGATACACTTAAGCTAAACCAGTTAGTTCAATAAGAAAGAAATACATTGTTTTTCAAAATCGATGTATACTTCAGCATGTTTTCTCAAATGATATTGAAAAAAGGTGGTAATTACATTGTTTGACTTGTATTTCATTTTATCTAGTTTGGGATTGTTAATGTTGGTGGGAGGATTATTTTATACCTTAAGAATTGGGAGATTGGTCAGTGCTAGGCAAAGCGAACTAGATAATGAAATCAATGAAAAGATTCGAAAACATTCTATATTGCTAAATCCAGTTTTTCTTGCTTATATTATTGGAATTGGGCTTGTCATTTTATATATGCTATATCATGTTTCTATTTCCTATTGATTACGATTGTGAAAATGTGCATAAACGGGGGGCGTTGATTCAAGAAGGATCGACGCTCTTTTTGTTGAACTATGGTAACAACCAGTAGGTAATAAGATTAAAGAGGCTTCACGTATTGAGTCATCTTTTCCTAAAATTATAGACGAACTTTTTTCTATTGAACACTCCTTTATTTCCAAAATGGGCATTCAGTCGAAAGACTACGTCCCTATTTTTCTTCCCCTTTTATACACATTTCCGTATAATGGAAGTCAAAGTGAATAGCATCTTAGATTATGAATAATCACTACTATTTTACAGATTGGGGAGGAGTTTTGTGGGAAATACAAGGCAGTTGCCAACTGTTGCTTATTTTTGTATGGAATATGGCTTGGATTCAGAGCTGAAAACATATGCTGGTGGGCTTGGGATTTTAGCAGGCGATTATTTAAAGGGAGCCCAGGAATTCAATTATCCAATTATCGGAATCGGGATTAAATGGAAGCAAGGCTATACAGACCAAAGAATAGATGAGAATGGTAGACTTTATGATGCTTTTTACAATAATGAGTATGATTGTTTAGAAGATACTGGTGTTTCAGTGATCGTTACGATTAGACAGCGGGAAGTTGTTTGTAAGGTTTGGAAAGTTGAACATTATGAGAATGCACCATTATATCTTTTAGATACAGATTTGCCTGAAAATGAAGATAACTGGATTACCGGACAATTATACGGCTGGTTTGGGGAAGAACGGATTGCACAAGAAATGGTGCTTGGTATTGGTGGTGTTCGGGCGTTACAAGCATTGGGAATCGATATTGATGTTTATCATTTTAATGAAGGGCACGCTTTATTTGCTGGCTTTGAATTGATTCGAGAAAAAATGAATCAAGGATTAAAGTTCGAGGAAGCCGTTAAAGCAGCAAAGGAAAAAATCGTCTTTACGACACATACGCCGATTATTCAAGGAAATGAATCGCATTATTTGGATCGATTAATATATATGGGCGCAAATAACGGCTTAACATTAGAACAGCTCGTTGCAATTGGCGACTCACCCTTTAATATGACCGTTGGCGCGTTGCGATTAGCACGCAAATCGAATGCCGTTGCCCAGCTTCACTCTAAAACAGCCAACAAAATGTGGGCTCATGTTGAAAATCGCTCAGAAATTATTGGCATTACGAATTGCATCCACAAGAAAACATGGGTTGATGAACGGATGCTTGCGGCCGCTGAAGATAACGGCGATTTATGGACTATTCATCTGGACAACAAAAGAAAATTGATTGATTTTATTAAAGAAAGAACAGGTGTTACCCTTAAAGAAGAAAAGATGATTATCGGCTTTTCGAGACGTGCGGCACCTTATAAGCGCAGTGATTTTATTTTTACAGATGAAACGATTATTGGGCCGTTATTGCAAAGCGGACAAATTCAAATTGTTTTTTCTGGAAAAGCACATCCATTAGACGATACTGGCAAAGAAATTGTGATGAAGCTTGTTACGATGACAAAAAAATATCCAAATTCCGTTGTCTTTCTTGAAAACTATGATATGGAAATTGGCAAAATGTTAACAAGGGGCGCTGACGTTTGGCTAAATAACCCTAGAAGACCGAAGGAAGCAAGTGGCACATCAGGCATGAAAGCGGCGCTGAATGGGGTCCTCAATGTCAGTACGCTCGATGGCTGGTGGCCGGAAGCTTGCGAGCATGGCATCAATGGCTGGCAATTTGGCGATGGCTTTGAAAATGATGATGAGGTAAAGCTAGATGCCCATGATATAAAAGCACTTTATGACGTACTGCTAAACGAAGTCCTCCCAACCTATTACGAAAACCAGGAAAAGTGGGTTGAGATGATGAAAAATAGCATCTTCAGCACAAAAGACAAATTTGATATGAAACGGATGCTTGAGGAGTATTATCAATATTTATATATGTAGAAATTAAAATGGGGGAATCAGCGAAAAGGCCGATTCCCTCATTATTAAAACGTAGACAACCCACTCCATTCCTGAAAGCGATATGCCCAATATTTCACTTTTGAGTCATCTTTATATTTTTCATAATCTGCTGTGTAAATTCCGTCTTTATTTTCCCACACTCTTGTAAAATAGCTTTCTACTTCTTTTACAATGGCATGATCATTTTGGGCTGTGATTTTTACATCAGCCTCTAAGTTAAAATCGCCAATATTACGCTTTGTGAAGTTGGAGGAGCCGCCAATCAATATACTTTCCTCCGCTTTTTTTATGAATAATAATTTTGTATGATATTGCTCACCGTGCGTATCATACCATTTTACCTGAATTTTATTATCGCTTTTCTCGACTAATTCACTGGCAACAGGACGGTTTGGTATCCCATTTTTCTCCATTCCAAACGCATCTTTATTTGGATCTAATACAATTTGAACTGAAACCTCTCGATTTGCTGCTGCTAACAAGGATTGAATAACATCGCGATCAGAAAGATAAAACATCCCCAGCTTAATTTCATCACCCTTCACCGTGTCGTTCAAAACTTGGATGAGATGCTTTTTTATTTTACCTTCTGTAATAAAGCTTACCTTTACCTCTTCATCTTGATTGACTGCCCCCGTATCATTAGCTGCGGTTTTTTCGCTCGCCAATGCCGCCACAGCCACAGCATGCGGCTTAAATTTTTTATCAGACATAACGGCAACATGATTTTCAGAGTTTACAATATCCTCGATGATGTTCCCTTTTATTACAAAGGCAATATTTGAATGATAACCACTGGCATCATGTGGATTCGCTGATGTAATAATCGCTTGTTTTTCAGTTGCGATTAATTTTCGATGATTCGCTTTGAAATTCAACAGTTTTGTATATGATTTTAATTTCACTTTTGGCGAATCCTCGCTAAAAGGATTTGGCAGCCAGCCATTCTCAAAATCTCCAAGCCAACTAATGAAAGCACGATAAACCCCCGAATAGGCCGGATTAGAATCTCGTAATTTATTTAAATCTGTATAAACGACATTTACACCGCTTGCGAGCAATCGTTCTATATATTTTGTAGAGTAGGAGCCATAAAAGCTATTCATTTCGTCTGTTATAAACGTTATTTCTATTTGCGGATTTTCTTTACGTTTGTCAACAAGTGCATTCGTTAACTGCTCTGTTAGCTTTGGATATTGCTCCGTTTTATCGTAAGCATCATTGAATAAAAACATATCGATAACAATAAATTGCTCTGCTTCTGCGATTGTTTTCAAAATATTATTAAAAATAACTTGTTCACTATTTCTCGTTCCATCCTTTACATACGTTAAATCATATAAAAAATCGACATCATAGGATATATGCTCCTCTCCTTCAAAAGACAAGCCAGGCGGAATGCTTTTGTTATGACCGTATATCGCAAACATGATGACAACAGACAATATGATGAAGAGCAAATAGCGCTTTTTAAAATTCACCTTTTTCAAATGGAATCATCCTTTTTTATAAAAGTACCTTATTAAGCCTCTCAGCATTCCAATTTTAACACATTTTGATATAAAGAATTCTATTGCAATCCCATTTCCTAAACACCTGCCTGCTCGAATGTTATAATAAGGATAAGAAAATTGCGAGGTGATTACATGGCATATCCTGAACCGCAAAAAAGCTTATCATATGCAGATTATCTTTCATGGGATGAAGGTGTATTGTGTGAGGTTATTGATGGTGCAATTATCAGTATGCCTCCTTCTCCAACACCATTGCATCAAGATATTGCAGACGAATTAACAGCAGAATTCAAGATTTTTCTGCGTGATAAAAATTATAGGGCATTTTCTGCTCCAATTGATGTTTGTTTGCCAATAAAAAAATTAAAAATGTTGATATTAAAGACTGGGTCCAGCCTGACTTAATCGTTGTTTGTGACGAAAATAAAATTACTGATAAAAATATAATCGGTGCCCCTGATTTAGTAGTTGA
The DNA here is from genome assembly GCA_012842745.1 of Bacillus sp. (in: firmicutes). Classification (NCBI taxonomy): domain Bacteria; kingdom Bacillati; phylum Bacillota; class Bacilli; order Caryophanales; family Bacillaceae; genus Bacillus; species Bacillus sp. (in: firmicutes). The sequence goes on from DUSF01000061.1 coordinate 13,725, forward strand.
GGTCCTTTCACCATCAACAGCTAAAAATGACCGCTTAATCAAATTTAACAGCTATGAAAAGGCAGGAGTTAAGGAATATTGGATTGTTGACCCATATAATCAGACAATTGAGGTATACCTTTTGGAAAACGGAGCATTTACGAGAAGCGGGGTCTATTTTAAGGATGAGACCATTAAAGTTCATTTATTTGATGATTTTCAAATTGATTTAAGCCTTATTTTTAAAAATTAGCCATTGTAAAATACATTCCGTAATGCAAATTCCTTTGGTGCGGAGATAATTCTTCTAATTCTAGCAAAAGACTCTTTTTCTACTCCAGGTATATAGGGTTCTTCTAATTTTAATTGTTCCGCATAAATCCAATCATATAATTTGGCATTTGGCTGTCTGTTCCCCACATATTCAATAACGGCTGCAATCTTTGTCAGCTTTTCTAATTCATCGATATTTAACCGTCCAATTTTATTTTCGTCAAACGATAGTTCCTTAAAATACCGTTCATAATTTGGTGAATAAAGGTCGATAAGCAAATTCGTTAGCCCCAAATTAAAGTCATCGGCTTTCATTATACCGAAAATTCTTTCCAAGGCTTATCCAAGTCCTTTCCAACATAGTTCAAGAATCTAGCACCAGAAATCGGCTTTTAAAACATATAAAGTTTTTGAGATAGTAAAGGGAGGGAAATTTGATTATATTTGATCATGGCTACGCATCGGAGGAAATGATTTCTATAATTGATGATAAAAATATAAAATATCTGATGAGATTACAAAAAAGCTTCGATAAAGAACTAGACGAAAGCAACAAAGAAGATTTGATGATGTTGACAAGCGCGTAAAAACCCTTGATAAAATTCTAGAAGATGACCTCCGAGCCGTACACCTATCAATCCTAACCGATACTTTGAACGGAAACATTCTACATGTAGCCTATCAAATGACTCCGAAAAGGTAGCTTATAAGGGCATTAGAAAAGCAGAGTATGTTTGTGAATATAATGAATAGAGTCCCTTTATTAGGGTAACCCCAAGTGGAGGGTGGAGATTACTTCAAAACCTTACCTATTCCTATTAGAACACTTGCCAAAGCTAACAGACATTTTATATTTTGTAAAGACAAAATATAAAGATTTTATTAAATCAATCCGATATATGGTATATGTTTCCAAAAAACAGGGAGGTATTTTATGAGTTTAAATGTACAAAATAATTTTTTAGCGAATGTAAACCGTATGTTTGACAACCATTCACTTAATAAGGATTTTGTTGATGAAGCCCAAAGAGATAAATTCGTTGATCGTGCAGTATCATTAAAAAATATGGGGCTGGATATTACTGAAGCAGCAAAAATTACTGGAAGCTTCTTTAGGGAATTTTCAAATGTTTCTACTCCTTCGGCAGGACCAATTCCTACACATGAAGAACGTGTTACGGCTGTAAGTAAAAGATATGCAGAAATGCGTGATGAGCTCGCCGAAATGTTCAAGGACAATGAAGATGAATATTATAGTCAAATGGAAAAATTAAACTTAGCTTTTAAGGGTGCTTTAGATAATACATGTCTAACACCAATTTACTCATTCAAGACAGTGGATGGTAAACTGCATGCATTTACTCAAGAACAAGAAGCAGAGCGAATAAAGTTTGAGGAAGAAGCCGCAAAGACTTATGCCGAATATGAACAATATAATAAAAATGTGCAAGATGTTATGAAAAATTTTCGAGAAAATTTGTTAAGGCATGTCAATACTTTTTATGAGGGCTTTATAAAGTCCATCCAGACAAATGACTTCAATACAGCTTTTCAAGAAAGCATGTCAATACTTAAAAACAGCGAAACTACATCATACAATGAAATATCCTATCCTGATATGGTTCATATCATGGACGTTATTAGTAATGTGCCAACCGAATTTGACGAACAAGGAATACCAATAAAAATGCGGTATAGTGCGGCTGATGAGTCTTTTAAGGCACTTATAGAAGATGAACGCGTACCCTACTCTGTCCGAAAAGCAATAGCTGATATTTTCAAATAAAGAAACAAAGATTGAAGTAGACAATATAGTTAAAGCCCTTGTATTACCGAATTAAAGGTAATGCAAGGGCTTTATTTACGACTTCTCTAATATTGCAAGAGAAGTCGTTTTTTGAACAAAATCTTTATTTGACTCAAAGTTTTTACTGCTTGAGACTGTCTAATAATCCAAGAACCTGTTTGCTTAATCCATCAATAGTTACATACATTTCTTGAGATTTATCAAGTTTTCCTTGGTTATATAAATCTATCGCTTTATAGCATTCATTATGAAATTGTGCATGAATTGAATCTAACGATTGAAATATTGAACTATCGCCAAACTGTTGTTTCCCTGCCCCAAAGTACCATTTTCCCAACCGACAAATTCGATGATCTTTTACTTTTTGTGCATCTAATTGTATTCTTCCTGAGAGCATACTTTCAATTCGCCATCTCCATAACATATGATCCGTCTTTGCCAAATCAATAATATCGTGTGCGCTAAAAGTGACTAGGTTGGAACCAATTTCGTTTCGCAATTTCTCAGTTGTTGTTCCTAATTGAAATAAATTTTCCGAGCTAGTAATAACGTCCTCAGTTGTTTTTGCTATTGTGCCCTTCATATCGCTTATAGTGGCTGTAACTTCTTGGAATGTTGCTGATTGCTCTTCGATCATAGGGGCAATTTCCGCTATTTCCCGAATGCCTCCTTCAAGCAAGTCCAACATTTGTTCCATATTTGTATAGCATTGGGTAATAGCTGAACTACTGTTATTCACTTTATCTGAAGTTACTTTAATTTTCTCGGACGTTTTCAAAGCTTCATCCTGAACACCTATGACATTTTGGCGAATATCGTGAACACTTTGCTTCGTTAATTCAGCAAGCTTTCGGATTTCCTTTGCCACGACAGCAAATCCTCGTCCATACTCTCCAGCTCGGGCAGCCTCAATCGATGCATTTAAAGCAAGTAAATTCGTTTGTTCAGCTATTTCAGAAATTAATTGTGTCATTTGACTAATAGAACTAACTTGCTGGTCCAATGACTCAACTTGTAATTTCAACAACTGGAATTCTTTGTGGATTTCGCGAATTTCTGCTACAGAGTTATGAAGTTCTTCTTTGACCTCTACTGCCGTATTTTTTACTTCTTCTATATTCTGAGATGCATGTGTATTGTTGCTTGAGACAGATTGAAGAGATGCTGCTAATTGCTCTGATGCCGAAACAATGGTATCAAGGTTGACACTTAACTCTATCGATTCTTTTTTCACTTTATTTATGAACGAATTTTCATCTATACTAACAGAAACGATATTGGTAAGGTCTAACGAAATGTCTCGTAGTTGGTTTTCATAGCCATCAAGTAATTGATTTACCAATAGTGCAATCTCATAGCACGGATGTTCTTCTTCGACTTCCACCCTGCTTGTCAAATTGCCGTTAATCGCATTTTGCAAGACAGCCCTGATTTCCTCTGTACAGCTATTCATTTGGTCGATTTTTACTGAACTTTTATCCGAGCCATTTTCTTTGAACATCCAACCAATCATAATTAGAATCACCTACAGCCTTTTAAAACTTTTTTATAAAAGGTATTAGGTACATCTTACCAAACTGCTATCTGGAAATACAGTTTATTTTTGATATATTATTTTAAAAAGCTTATTAAATAAAAAGACTACCCCCTTTTCCAATAGGGAGTAGCCTTTATTAATCTTCAATATTTATTTTTCGCCTCACGGGGCAGGATTACATCATGCCCATGCCGCCCATATCAGGCATTGCAGGCTCTTGCTCTGGAATGTCAGCTACTACTGCTTCTGTTGTTAAGAACATAGCAGCTACTGATGTTGCGTTTTGTAATGCAGAACGAGTCACTTTCGTTGGGTCAACGATACCAGCTTCAACCATGTTTACCCATTCGCCAGTTGCAGCGTTGAAACCAACACCAACTTTTTCATTTTTAAGACGTTCTACGATTACAGAACCTTCTAAACCAGCATTAGCAGCAATGTTCACTAAAGCAGTACCACCACCAGCTACGATACCTTCTTCCACTGCCGCACGAGTTGCGTTTAGAGCGTATTCGATGCGAAGCTTCTTCTCTTTTAATTCAGTTTCAGTAGCAGCTCCAACTTTGATTACAGGTACACCGCTAGTAAGTTTAGCTAAGCGCTCTTGTAATTTTTCCTTATCAAACTCAGAAGTTGTTTCTTCCATTTGCTTACTGATTTGGTTTACACGACTTGAAATATTGATACCGTGTACAGAGTAACCTTGACATTTCCAATAATCGGATACTTTTCGATAGTTTTATAGTGCTTTAACCGAGACATTCTACTAAACCTTTATTACTCCCTTCTACCAGCACTTCTATAAAATACTTCAATATTTTTGCAACAAACTCATCAAAGGTCTGCATAAATCCCCTCACTTTTGAAATAAATGCAGGTCTTGGTTCTAAAAGATTAATAGTTTGTCAAATTCATCACACAAATACAGAGGTTTATCCCAAATTTCAGGGAGTCTATCCCAAATCTATTGAATAATATGGTGAATGATGTAGTATTGAGGAAAACTTAGGTATTTGTGAAAGGTAGTAATTGTTGATTACGAGAATTTCACAATTTCTTGTTAAAGGTAACCGTTGCAAACAGTTATTATAGGGAAGATGACCTTTCGCAATATAGATTTGAGCTCTAAATTGGTGATTTTATTGTTGTAATTGTAGCGCAAATTCCTGTAGCTATGTATTAGGTACTTATTATATTCTTGGTTGTCCCTTCTTCATCTTAGCCGGCAAGATGAAGAAGTAGAAACAATATAGCAAAAAATAGGAAGGGTTTTTAAATGAAAAGAAGTGTCATAGTATTATTAACTATCGTCATGGTATTGTCGTTTGGTTTAAATTCTTTTGCAAGTTCAAGTGTTTCAAAGGATTCAGATACCGCACAAAATGATAGGTTTAAAAAGATTCAAGAAATATATGATGTGCCAACGGAAGTTTTGGAAAGTTTAGATGAAGAAACACTGCAAATCTTTACTACTGATGTAAAACTGGATGACATATCTTCTAAAACAATATATGTTAAGTTTACAGAAAATGAAGACGGAACAATTAAAACTGAAAATTATGCAGAGAACGAATACTTAAAACAAAGAGCATTTGAAATTTATCAGAATGTAACAAGTGCAGATTGGATGAAAATCCACTTAGTTTTATCACCAAAAAGCGACGGGAAAACAGCTGAAGCTTCTGGAGCTTTTACATGGCTGACTTATCCGTCTTTGAGAATGAAGGACGTCGTTGGTATTGTTATACAAAACGGTGTAGTAACTAATGGTACTGCAACTGGTTTTTACACCTATACAACATCTCAGGGTGCAACTACTACAAATTGGACTTCTGGATTTAATTATTTCTTAGGTGGTGTAACTAAAGTTCAAAATCTCGCAAAACCAGATTATCCGGTAAATTCCGATTATATGTTCATAAAATTCCAATTTACTAAATCTAATGAACCAGCAGAAGCCCTTTATGGAACATATGGACACCAGGTACTAACAATAAACATTAGTAACCCTGTTTTTGAATTATCAAGAAATAATGGTAAATTAAAACCAATGAACTTCTATTTTGGCACGGAATATAATGAAACTACTGATTATCAAAGTAAAACGTGGTAAAAGAATGTATAATTATTAAACTTAGCTTTTAAGGCACTTGCAAGAAACCAAAATATAAAAGTGGCAACCTTTATAATAATTGTTCAACTTTTGCGCCAATAAAACAAGTACTATTCATTGAATTAATGAGATTAAGATCCATCTATCTGTTATCCCGCTTGACAATTTAATTTTGGTAAAAACGGAAGGCGCCTCGTTCGTAGGTATCGTAAGATTCTCAAAAAATCACTATCATACAGAAGAGGCGCTCACTACATAACGACCGAAACATTCGATACAATCAACTACCAAAAAAAATTTGATTCTATGTTTTTTCTAGATTGAAGTAAAAAATATTTACGCAAAAAGCAAAAGCTAAAAAATTTTCAATCATAAAGACTTGGTTCTCTTCAGGATGATTAAGAAGATAGATAAACGGTAAAACTTTTTGGGGAGTTGGAAATTTATGTTATTATTTTTGATTAAATTCAGTTTCCTAATAAATCCGATTTTCGCAATTGTTTTTTGTATAAATCTAATATCGTTAATAAAAAAAGTCGCTAAAGACCCAAATGCAGATATCGAAAAACATGCAGTGCGGTTAACAATATCTGCTACGTATATAGTACTTTCCTTAACTGCGTTGTTAAATCTCATTTTGAATCGGCTTTAACTTTTTTTACAAGTTTTATTCAATAAGCACATTTACAACAAAACAGACTACTCCCTATAACCAGATAGGGGGAAGTCTTTACTTTTTTATAAAACTTCATGCCCGGCTATGCGGGGATTACATCATTCCCATGCCGCCCATGTAAGGCATTCCAGGAGCTTCTTTCTCAGGGATGTCAGCAAACAACTGCTTCAATTTTTAAGATGCTCAACGATAACTGAGCCTTCTAAGCCAGCGTTAGCGAACATGGTACCTATACTCCCTATAATTTCCTCCACTTCGCATTTCTACCCAACCCTATAGGTTCAATGACCTGTTGTACTTTTAGTTCATTTAACACACGATTAATGGTTGCTTCGCTAACATCTGGACAAGCGTTACGAATATCTGATTTTGTGAAATAGCCCAGTTTCTTTTCGATATAGTCATGGATTCGTTGGCTTTTTCCGCCTATTTGCGTTTCAATAATGCCGACTCGGCTTTCTAAATCTTTATACGCTGCAATAAATGTACCTAATAAATAATTCAACCATGGGAAAATATTGTTTTTATTTTCATGCCAACCGATAGAAGATGTTCTTAATGATTCATAATAATCTTCTTTCGACTCTTCAATGATTTTTTCCAAACTAATATAGCGACCTACTTCGTAGCCGAATTTATACAACAATAATAAGGTCAATAATCGCGCCATTCTCCCATTCCCATCATTAAAGGGATGGACGGATAAGAAATCTAATATAAAAATACTAATTAAAATAAGAGGTTCTACATCTGATTTCACCATTCGCTCCCTCAACTCTTCACACAATCTCTGCATCGCAGTTGGAGTCTCGAATGCAGAAAGAGGTTGAAAGCGAATACGCTTCGTGCCATCTACAAATGTTTCACTGATAATATTATCAACGTTTTTCCATCGTCCGCCTTCGATTGGATTATAACGATACAATTCTTTATGTAATTGTAAAATTACACTTTCTCTTATAGGAATGGCATCATATGAGGAATGAACAAGTTGTAATACATCTCGATAGCCAGCAATTTCACCCTCTGAACGATCTTTCAAATCAATATCATTTTGCATGATACTTTTTAATCGACTATCTGTAATAATAATCCCTTCGATGGCATTAGACGCTTTAGTGGATTGAATTACTGCTACATCCTTTAGTGTTTCTAAAATTTGCGGCGCTTGTTGTTTATATAGCTCTTGCTTACCTTTATATTCATTGATTTTAGCTATTAAATTTACTGTTTCCATCGGCATCATTAATTGCTTTAATTGTTCATATTGAAATGTTCTCATTACTTCACCTTTTGAAAAATTAATAATCCAGTTAAAACTAATTCATGTCCTACAAGCATAATTGACTAATATAAACTAGTTAATGGATATGTTCATTGTAATATAAACATGTTCATTGTACAAGGGATTAAGCGAAGCGAAATCTCATTCTGATATTAAAAATAAGCGGAGTTTTTTCTGTTGGACTGCAGAATAGAGCTTGGTTCTGGGGATATAAGTGGAGGTTTTCCGGTTAAGCAAAGCAGAATTACTCATTTTCACGTTTTTCGAGTCAATAGTCGGAATCCTTCCGTCTATTTAGGCTATTTTCAGTGTTATTTCTTAATCAAGAGAAATTTCTCCGCTTATTATTACACTTGTTTTAATGAATAAAAGAAATATTTGCGCCGCTTCAATCTAAAAAGACTACTCCACTTTTCAGTAGAGTAGTCTTTCATTGTTTTTATAAAGCATTTCGTAAAAATGGAGCAGGAGAACCGTCCCCATGTTCCACACCGAACGTGGCAGGGATTACATCATTCCCATTCCGCCCATTCCGCCCATATCAGGCATTGCAGGCTCTTGCTCTGGAATGTCAGCTACTACTGCTTCTGTTGTTAAGAACATAGCAGCTACAGATGTTGCGTTTTGTAATGCAGAACGAGTCACTTTCGTTGGGTCAACGATACCAGCTTCAACCATGTTTACCCATTCGCCAGTTGCAGCGTTGAAACCAACGCCAACTTTTTCATTTTTAAGACGTTCTACGATTACTGAACCTTCTAAGCCAGCATTAGCAGCGATTTGACGAACTGGCTCTTCTAATGCACGTAATACGATGCTTTGTCCAGTTGCTTCGTCACCTTCTAACTCAAGAGCTGCTACTTTGTTGTAAACGTTCACTAGAGCAGTACCACCACCAGCTACGATACCTTCTTCCACTGCCGCACGAGTTGCGTTTAATGCGTCTTCGATGCGAAGCTTCTTCTCTTTTAATTCAGTTTCAGTAGCAGCACCAACTTTGATTACAGCTACACCGCCTGCTAATTTAGCTAAGCGCTCTTGTAATTTTTCCTTATCAAACTCAGAAGTTGTTTCTTCCATTTGTTTGCGGATTTGGTTTACGCGGCCTGCGATATCGCTAGAATCGCCAGCACCTTCAACGATTGTTGTATTTTCTTTAGTAACAACAACTTTAGAAGCGCGTCCTAGTTGTTCGATAGATGCAGATTTAAGATCTAAACCGATATCTTCAGTAATTACTTGACCACCAGTTAAGATTGCGATATCTTCTAGCATTGCTTTACGACGGTCACCGAAGCCAGGAGCTTTAACAGCTACTGCATTAAACGTACCACGAAGTTTGTTAACTACTAATGTTGCAAGTGCTTCACCTTCAACATCTTCAGCAATCATTAATAATGGCTTGCCTTGTTGCACTACTTGTTCTAATACAGGTAAGATTTCTTGAATGCTAGCAATTTTCTTATCTGTAATTAAAATATATGGGTTTTCAAGAACAGCTTCCATTTTTTCTGAATTTGTTACCATATATGGTGAAGAGTAGCCACGGTCAAATTGCATACCTTCTACTACCTCTAATTCAGTTGTGAAGCCTTTTGATTCTTCGATTGTGATAACGCCGTCATTACCTACGCGCTCCATTGCTTCAGCAATTAATTGACCTACTTCATCATTGTCAGCTGAAATTGCTGCAACTTGTGCGATAGATTCTTTACCTTGGATTGGCTTAGAAATAGCTTTTAATTCTTCTACAGCTGCTTGAGTTGCTTTTTCAATACCTTTACGGATTCCCATTGGGTTAGCGCCAGCTGTTACATTCTTTAAGCCTTCGCGGATTAATGCTTGAGCTAATACAGTTGCAGTAGTAGTACCGTCACCAGCAACATCATTTGTTTTGCTTGCTACTTCAGCAACTAATTTTGCACCCATGTTTTCGAATGCATCTGGTAATTCGATTTCTTTTGCGATTGTTACACCATCATTTGTAATTAATGGAGAACCGAATTTTTTCTCTAATACAACATTACGTCCTTTTGGTCCAAGTGTTACTTTAACTGCGTTTGCTAATGCGTCTACACCACGTAGCATCGCACGACGAGCATCTTCACTAAATTTAATTTCCTTTGCCATTAAAGTTGTACCTCCTCAAATTTTTATATCAATTCTATTTAGATTACTTTGACAAGGGTGATCTACTATGTAAGGAGACTAGTAGATCTATCTGGCGAAAATGACATAAAAGTGAGTCTTAACACACTTCATTTACTTTTCCGCGTTCAAGACCACTTAGCCTACAATTGCTAAAACATCATTTTCGCGAATAATTAAATACTCTTTACCTTCATATTTCACTTCTGTACCCGCATATTTTGAGAAAATGATGCGATCGCCTTCTTTTACTTCTAAAGCAACCTTCTCACCACTATCTAATACACGGCCAGTACCAACTGCTACAACGCGGCCTTCTTGCGGCTTTTCCTTCGCAGTATCTGGTAAAACGATTCCACTAGCAGTTTTTTCTTCTGCTTCTACAAGCTCAATAACAACACGGTCACCTAATGGTTTTAACAAGTGAAACACCCTCCTAAAATAAATTTGTAATGAAGTTAATTGATTTTTATTAGCACTCGTTAGACTTGAGTGCTAACACATTTATAATAATAAATAATCAACTACATTTTTGCAAGCAAAAACTATATTGTTTTTGTAAAAATTAACCTACCTGTCCATTATTAACGATAATTTTAACAAGCAATCATCTTTTTTTAGGATTTTCGATATGTATGTTAAAATACAAAAGTAGCTTATTATCGATAGTCAAAGGGGCATTTACATTGAATAGCAGATACTTGCTTACTATTTTAACGTATATACTAGTCCAGTTTTCGGGGATTATCTTCGGTGTGAAATTACTTCTAGCAAATGGAGTTTCAAGAGAGCACGCCATGGCAATTTGGACTGTGATTAGTTTTTCGGTCGGACTACTTATTGTGCTGTTAATCTTAATTCCAGATATGAAAGAACGCCATCAAACAGTAGGCCGGGTGTCAAGACTTGCGGCGATGGGATGGGCGAGTATTGGAGTAGTCCTCGCATTTTTAGCGCAAATCGTTGCTGCCCAAATTGAAATGCTTCTTGGTATTGAAGTGGGATCGGAGAACACAGAAATATTGGTGAAAATCGCCATGGAGACACCCATTTTTATTGTTGTTACATCAGTGATTGGGCCAATTTTTGAAGAAATCATTTTCAGGCAAATTATTTTTGGCAGCCTTTATAAAAAGTTTAATTTTTGGATTGCCGCCATTGTTAGCTCATTAATTTTTGCGGCGGTGCATTTTGACTTTACCCATATTATCATTTATACAGCAATGGGGCTTGTCTTTGCCTTTCTCTATGTCAAAACAAAAAGAATTCTTGTACCAATAGTGGCCCATGTTTCGATGAACAGCTTCGTTGTACTAATCCGTGTCTTTTTTGCCGATGATATTGAAAAACTACAGACGCAATACGAACAATTGCAAAGCTTTATTGGAGGATTTTTATAATGAAAACAACACCGTACACAATGGCGCTAATCTACGCAGCAATGGGGGCGCTTTTTACATATTTGGCGATTAAAAGTGCGCAGGAGACAATCTGGAACTTTTCGACTGTTTTATTAATGTTGATTGCTGCATTTGACTTTTCTACTTCGATTCGCTTTTTTCTATATAAAAAATATATTCAAAAGCAAAAGCAATCTAAGGACCAGTGATTGATTAACCATTAAGAAAGTGGCTGTCGTTTAAAAGACAGCCACTTTTTATGTTCACTATTGAACATATTATTGCGTAAACGCCTAGACCAACTATTTAGCTTAACGGATAGTGTTTTAAAAAATAAATTAATGACTGTAGCTCTACTGATAAATCAATATGATGAATTCTAATATCAGCTGGGACATTTATTCTTGCTGGGGTAAAATTCAAAATTCCTTTTATTCCTGATGCAACGAGACGATCGGTTATCTGCTGAGCCGCTTGTGCAGGCACCGTCAAAATGGCGACTTCCAATTCCCCTGCGATTTTACTCTCCAATTCATCCATATGGTAGACAGGAACCCCGCCAATAACATCGCCGACTTTTGAGGTAGCAACATCAAATGCCATGACAATCTTTGAATTATTATTTTTCATGAAATTATATTGTAAAAACGCTGTTCCTAGATTGCCAACACCAATTAAACAGACATTTACAACTTCATCTTGGCTTAATGTTTGTCTAAAAAAAGATAGCAAATAGTTTACATTGTACCCATAGCCTTTTTTTCCCAGCGCCCCAAAATAAGAAAAATCACGGCGAATCGTTGCAGAATCAACCTTTACCGCATCACTTAGCTCTTTTGAGGAAACGCGCTGTTTCCCTGAAGCATGTAAATTTGCAATAAATCGATAATATAACGGCAAGCGTTTCGCGGTCGCTTGCGGTATTTTATTTTTATCAAAAGTCATACCATACCCCGCCATTCTATTAGTCTATTCTACTAAATCCTTTCTACGAAAATCCCCGCTTTTTCCGCCAGTCTTTTCAACTAAATATGTTGGACCGATGACCATGCCTTTATCAACTGCTTTACACATATCATAAACAGTTAATGCAGTAGCAGCTGCGGCTGTTAACGCTTCCATCTCTACGCCTGTGCTTCCTTTTGTTTTAACCGTTGTTTCAATATGTAAAATGTAATCTGGCGTTTTTTCCTCCCATGAAAAAGAAATATTAACACCCTTTAGCATTAACGGGTGACACATCGGAATCCAGTCGGATGTTTTCTTAGCTGCCATCACACCTGCTACTTGAGCAACAGCTAATACATCGCCCTTTTTCATTTTATTGTCTTTTATTTTTGTGTAAATTTCTTCATTTACTTTGATGCTTGAATGAGCAATAGCCGTGCGCACTGTTTCGTTCTTTTCCATTATATCTACCATTTTAGCACGACCTTGTTCATTAAAGTGAGTGAAAGTCATTTTTTTCTTCATCCCCCTATATGTATATATTAATATAAAATGTTGTCGATGATAATTAATTTTTTCCAAAAGGTGATTTGTTGCCTGTACATCTAAATTTAAGATAAACTATTGTCTTGAAGAGGTGAACGGAGATGATACTACTTCAAGTCAATCAACTGACCAAATATTATGGTGCTGACCTTATTTTAGCGAATATTAAATTGGAAGTACAATCAAAAAATAGAATTGCTCTTGTTGGTAGAAACGGTGCAGGAAAATCAACTTTACTAAAAATTATCTCAGGGCAAATGTCTTACGATGGCGGCGATCTTATTAAGCCTAAAGGCTTGAGTATCGGCTATCTTGCCCAAGATACAGGCTTAGAGTCAAGCCTCTCCATTTGGGATGAAATGCTCACCGTTTTTCAACATTTACGAATAAAGGAAAAAAAACTGCGTGAATTGGAATCGAAAATGGGCGACCCCGATTTTCTTGAGAATCCAGAAAGATACGAAAAATTATTAAAAGAGTATGATGAGCTTCAGGTGGCTTTCAAAGATGAAGGCGGCTATCAATATGAGTCCGATATTCGCACGGTATTACATGGTCTTAATTTTGGAGATTTTGATTATACAACACCGATTGCAACGTTAAGCGGTGGGCAAAAAACACGGTTAGCGATGGCCAAGCTCTTATTGACAAAACCAGAGCTGTTAATTCTCGATGAACCAACAAACCATTTAGATATTGAAACTCTTAGCTGGCTTGAACAATATTTACAAGGCTACCCCGGAGCATTATTAATTGTCTCCCATGACCGCTATTTTCTTGATAAAGTCGTTACTGAAGTCTATGAATTATCACGGACGAACTGTCGGCGATCCCCTGGCAACTACAGTAAATATTTAGAAGAGAGTGCTGCCCTTTATGAGCAAGAGCTAAAGCAATTTGAAAAACAGCAAGAGGAAATTTCAAAATTAAAAGATTTTGTACAGCGAAATATTGCTAGAGCCTCAACAACAAAACGTGCGCAAAGCCGCAGAAGACAGCTTGAAAAAATGAAAGTATTGGGGCGTCCACAAGGGGATGAAAAATCCGCTTCATTTTCCTTCGATATTGAAAAGCAAAGCGGCAACGATGTGTTGATGGTCGATGGCTTATCCGTTTCCTATCCAGGAAAAGAACCTATTTTAAAGGATGTATCCTTTCAGTTAAAACGCGAAGAAAGCGTGGCCTTAGTGGGGCCAAATGGAATCGGGAAATCCACTTTGCTAAAGGCCATTACAAAACAACTGGAGGCCACCACTGGTACAATTACCTATGGCTCGAATGTAATGATTGGCTACTACGACCAACAGCAGGCTAATTTAACATCTAATAAGACAGTCCTGAATGAACTATGGGATGAATATCCGTTGAAGCAAGAAAAAGAAATTAGAACAGTGCTTGGCAACTTTTTATTTAGCGGCGATGATGTTTTAAAAATTGTCTCCTCCTTAAGCGGCGGGGAAAAAGCTCGCTTAGCTTTGGCCAATCTAATGATGCAAAAAGCGAATTTGTTAATTTTGGACGAGCCGACAAACCATTTGGATCTTGATAGTAAGGAAGTCTTGGAAAATGCTTTAATAGATTACCCAGGGACGATTTTGTTTGTATCCCATGACCGCTATTTTATTAATAGATTAGCAACTAGAGTGATTGAATTATCCACAGAAGGACTTGAGTCGTACTTGGGTGATTATGATTATTATGTGAATAAAAAAGCAGAAATGGAAGAGTTAGCACAGCTGGAAATGGCCGCTCGTCCTGAATCTAAGTTGCAAGTGCAAACGGTGCAACCTGATTCCGACAAAGCAAGGTATGAACAAGACAAAGAGCAAAAACGGAAAGAGCGTCAGCTTAAACGCCGGATTGAAGAGATTGAACAGCAAATCGAGGAAATCGAAACGAAAATAGCCGAAAACGAAGAACTGCTCTGTGACCCTGATGTTTACCAAGATTACGAGAAGGCTGCAGAGTTAAACAGCGAAAACGAAAAATACAATAAACAGCTAGAAGCTCTCATAGAAGAATGGGAGTCGCTTCAGTATTAGCTACAAAAACGCTCGGAGAATGATTTACTCCGAGCGTTTTTTGTCTATTTTTGCGGAATTTTAGTCAAATTAATTTCAACAGTTATCGCTATATTTCAAATGTATTCACACTATCCACAGTGTTATGCACAGAAACCACCACTTTTTATCAGTATTTTATAAAGTTATTAACATTGTCCACAGAAAAACTCCTAGTTACCCACATTTTTTATAAACAGTTGAAAAACCTACTATGTCGGAATTTGTTGAAGTTATCCACCTTCACTGTTATCTGTGGATAACTTTTGTCCACATAGACAAATCTATTCCTCAACTTTTTTACCTCTCATTAATTTTTCAAATCCCTTCATCCCAGAGTCTTGGCTGGGAGTGTAATTAAAAGGGTTGCCCTCCTGCTCCAACTCCATTCTAGCATTAACCTGGATGCCTATTGTTGCACCAGCCGATGCTGTTGGATCATTAATAATGCTTTCTTTTTCTCCATCAAAATGAGGCGTTACTCTAACACGTTGACTTTCACTATTGCGTGACATTTTGATCATCTCCTTGTTTGTTAAGATAGCTCAAAGGAGAGTGAACTATTCAAGATGACATTAGGATTTTAATACAGCATAGCAGTCTCCTACAGGCGTGATTTTTGTAGTAATTTCCCCGTTAAATCTTTCATTTAACTCTATTTTCTTTTGCTTAGCAATCTTTAATTGATTTACATTGGAAAAGAAAATGATAGACTGATTTGTCCCGATTTGCCGATGTTCTTCAGATTTACTTGTTGGGTCATGTAAATCAAAAAATAACTCCACCAATTCCCCATAAGAAACTTTCCAAGGATTAAACCATATTTCCACAACGTCTAGTGCTTTTTCCTTCAGATAACTTAGTTGAAGGTCTTCAATACCTCTCACACCTGAAACGAAAGCATTTTGGCTAAAAAATCCATTTGCTGCAAAGACTGCCTTTTCCATTTTTAACTCGCTCCTCCCGAGCGATAAAGCTTCTTCCATTTAAAAAACCTCTCTTAATTTTAAGAGAGGTCTGTATGATAAAATACATTTCTCTCATCTTTCAAAAGTTAAATAACTTTTGCAGGAATTAGCACCGTTCAAATCAACTATTGATTTGATGGTTGCCGGGTTTCATCGGGCCAGTCCCTCCACCACTCTGGATAAGAAGTTTATCGCTATTAATTTTTTTATTTGTTTTTCTAACATTACCATGTTGTTTACGTTTTTACAAGCACTTTCTTAATAAAACGGGAGTTTTACACCTAATTCAAATAAAAAGTGACTGTAAGCCAACGTAGGCTTATATTTTTTTGTCAAATTTCGCATATAAATAATGGCGTACTAATCCGTACAGTGTTATAATTAAAGTATATTA
>DUSF01000062.1 GCA_012842745.1 Bacillus sp. (in: firmicutes)
AATATAATGTTTGGTGACGACAGCGAAGAGGTCACACCCGTTCCCATGCCGAACACGGAAGTTAAGCTCTTCAGCGCCGATGGTAGTTGGGGGCTGTCCCCCTGTGAGAGTAGGACGTTGCCAAGCGAATTAAAAGGAGTAGCAGAAATGCTACTCCTTTTGCGTTGTTATCGGTATTTTATACTTTGGAACAGGATATAACTGGCAATCGGACAATAAATGATGGTTCGCGGACAATAAATAGTTGAGTCCGGACAATAAAAGGTGAATTCTGGACAATAAATCACTTTACTTGGACAATAAATAGAATAGTGATTGAATTCTCGGTAGTATTTTCAAAAACCGGCCGCTAATAAGGCGTAATAACAGACAATATTAGCCAAATTTCTTCTTTTCCTAATAGACAGACACAAATAAATAATTCTTTTCATAAAATAACATTACCTAAACGTTTGTAATGACTATTAAGTTTATTCGGAATAGTGTATAAACTTTTTCTTAATTGGTAATACTGAGGCTGTGGAGGTGGACACCGGATGGATTCTAATACGAATGGAAAATCAAATTCGGATCAAAAATTAAACATAAATAAAAATACTGTTGGGGAAACGTGTGTCATTTGTGAACAAAAAAAAGAAAATGGCATTCATATATATACGCAATTTATTTGCAATGAATGTGAGCAGGAAATAATATCAACTGAAACAAATAATGAAAAGTACAAATATTATTTAAATCAACTGAAAAAGGTAATCGAGCCAACACTATATGCAAAATAAGGAACAGAGCCAATTAAGTTTAGGATCTGTTTTTTAGTATGTTTTCATACCATAGGCAATGCGTGTAACGTAAAATCCACAGTATTTTAATGATACGAATGATGTACTATATGTATGGATAAAAAAACAAATCATTCAGGCAAGAACTTGTGTCTATAATGTCCATTATCATATTGTGTGGTTGGTGAAGTATAGACGAAAAGTTCTCTTTAAAGAAATTGAAAACGATATGAAAAACTCTTTGAAGAAATCGCATCGGTAATTAATTCAAAAATTAAACACTATTGTTTGGAAAGTCCCGGTGAGGATAAGTATCATCGGGACTTTTTGTAAAATGGTGGAATATTATGATTACGTTAGGTGATCGAATTAAATGTTATTGCAAAATCGAGTTCTTTCCAAGGCAAATAAGTTGTTCCCTTGGTCAAATGAATTGTTCCCTAAAACGAGTGAAAGTTGGAGGATTGCCCCATTAGTGCATACGATTTACCCCAAGTCTAAAATGTTTCAGATTGAAGTATCTGATGTAGCTGATTGTATAGCGTTGCCATTTCTTCTTTAGTACCTATTGAAATTCGCAATTTGTCTAAAAGTCGTGGGGTTTCAAAGTAGCGAACATATATATTTCGTTCCAGTAGTTTATTGTATAATTCTTTAGCGCCATTTCTCCCAAGTTTTGAAGGAGGGGAACACAAAATAAAATTGGTTTTGGATGGGATGACGGCAAATCCCAATTTGCGTAAGTTATTGGAAAAGGCTTCACGAATATGTTTAACAGCGGTGGTTGTACGTACCAAGTGTTCCTGATCCATTAACGCTGCTAAGGCTAGTTTTTGGCTAATTACATTAACATTGAAAAGATTTCTCCCTGTTTCCAGAGCAGTAATAAATTCCTTATTAGAAAAACAGTAGCCAACTCGTATCCCGCATAAAGAATATACTTTTGAAAATGTACGGATAACTATCAAGTTATTATACTTTTTTAATAAAGGAATAGCAGATGAACTAGGGTTTGCAAAATCTATATAGGCTTCGTCTACAATAACTAGTCCAGAGAACTTACTAACAAGCCGTTCTACTTCTGCAATATCCAATAATCGTCCAGTTGGGGCATTAGGATTCACAAGGATAATGGCATTGGCTTTAGATTCCAATAATAAGTCGATGTCTACTGAAAAATCATCACGGGTTGGTATTTTCATACATTCGACTTGATAGATTGACGCTACACTATAATAAAGCGAAAAGGTGGGGTCTGGAATAGCAATTGATCTATGTGGACCTATAAATAATTTAAAGATTAATGAAATAATCTCACTCGACCCATTTCCACAAAAGGTTTGTTCCTTTGTTACCCTATACTCTTTTGCTAATGCTTCTCGAAGCTCATCACAGTGCTGGTCAGGATAAAGTCTTAATGTATCTTCCTGAATTGTATGAAGGACACGAAGGACATTTTGGGATGGAGGAAAAGGATTTTCATTTAGATTTAATTTAATCATTTTTCTTTTCTCGGATGGTTGTATCCCTGCTTCATAAGGTTTCATTTCCCTAATATGTGGAAGTATATATGTCATTGTTTTCTTCTCCTCACTTCATATTTTTTTGAATTATCTGTTCTTTCATTTCAATGAATAAGATGATATTATGATCATAATTGGAAATTGGCACTCTTAAAATAGACAGTTTTAGAATTTTTGAAATGTCAGTTGAAAGTAACGGGGAGGGAAAATGAATGATTGAATTAACGCCTATAATTGATAAATCATCCGATGAGGCGGTCTATATTCAACTTTATCATTATATTCGTGGGGAGATTGTAGCTGGTCGTATAGTCAAGGGTAGTAAACTACCATCTATTCGAAGGCTGGCGGCTCATCTTGGAATTAGTAGAACTCCTGTAGAGCTAGCTTTTGAACAATTAATAGCAGAGGGATATATTAAAAGTAAGCCAAGATGCGGCTTTTTTGCAGTTGAGGTAGATTCATTTATTTCATCGCAAAAATCAACGCATCTAATGTCTAGTTCTTCTGATAAACTTTCCCTTCCACATTTTTATCACGCATACCAAGACAAATTAATCCAATATGACTTTGGATACGGGAACATTGATTTGGCACATTTTCCACTAACTAAGTGGCGAAGAATAATGAATAGATGTTTATTGCCAGAGAATAGTCAATTTTTGTTGTATGGAAATGTCCAAGGAGAGCGGGAGTTACGGGTAGAAATTGCCTCTTACCTTCATCAAATACGGGGAGTTCGATGTTTACCTGAACAAATCGTAATCGGTGCAGGCACCTATCATTCACTTGATCTGCTTTTTCAGCTGATTAAGAGGGATATTATAAATATGGGAGTAGAAAAATCGGTTAACATTGGAGTAAAAGCGTTGCTGGAACAGTTTCAATTTAATTGCATCCCTCTTGAGTTAGAAAGTGACGGTATTCGAATAGAAGATGTATACAATAGTAATGCACAGGGAATTTATGTAACCCCTTCACACCAATTTCCTTATGGTATGACATTGTCTGTAAATAAACGGATTAAATTGCTGAAATGGGCACAAGAACGACGGGCATACATTATTGAAAATGACTACGGCGGAGAATTTCGCTATAATGGTCGTCCCATTCCTTCGCTACAAAGTCTTGATGATTTTGGAAGAGTTATTTATATGGGAACCTTTTCAAAATCATTAACCCCATCATTTCGTATCAGTTATCTTGTTCTTCCCCCTGAGCTTCTGGAGAAGTTTTTACTTAGAAAGCATAGTTATGACCAACTTGCTTCCCCAATTTTTCAAAAAACTCTTCAATGGTTCATGGAATCTGGGGACTTTGAAAGGCATGTGAGAAAAATGAAAAGATTGTATCATAAAAAACATGATGCAATGCTACAGGCTGTGGCTAAAGTTTTTCAAGACGATGTCGAGGTAATTGGTGCAGGTGCAGGTCTTCATATCATGCTGAAGGTAGAAAACGAAATGAATGAAGCAGAACTCATTCATACAGCTAAACAATTGGGTGTAAAAGTTTATCCTACGTCCATTTATGAATTAGAGAACAGTCAGAATAGTAGCGCCAAGGTTTTGCTTGGTTTTGGAGGACTGTCTGAAGCGGAAATTTTTGAAGGAATTGAATTACTCAAACAGGCTTGGTTTAACTAGAGGAACAAGGTAGTAGGTACTTTCTCATAAGTGAAACTATTTTATTCATAATAAAATTTTCAAACTAAGAGAGGAAAAAAATAAGAAGTTCGTTGTTTATTATTTTCATAATAGGATTAGTTAGTGCTACTTATTTTGAAACTTGCAAATTATTGGCAATGAAGGAGCAGAATCCAAATAAAATCGACTATATTGTTGTTTGTTGAACATGGTGTAAATAAGAGAATGATTGTCATGGAAGATCAATCAACAAGCACACAAGAGAATTTCGAATTTACAAAACAATTAATGCTCATCAAACATCCGAAAGTAATCGTAGTCACTAGCGATTTCCATTTGTACTGTGCAAAATATTATGCTAATAAAGCAGGCTTTGAACCATATAGTGCAGGAGCATCAACTCCTCTCAGTATTGTTCCATTAACTCACTCAAGAGAAACTTTAGCTGTTGGATTTATGAGTGTAAGGGATTAGGTGCACGGAATTAAATTCTGGATTGTTAAATGATTTATTCGTGAATGAGAGGGGATTCATTTGTATACGTTGGTAATCTTGTCGCTTACTTATAAAGAAATGAGAAAATGTAAAAAAGAAGTAGTTCCAATCCAACAAGCGGTTGGTCATATTGCAGCAACTTCCATCATCCCCTACCCGCCTGGAATACCGCTTATTTTTGAAGGTGAAAAAATAACAGAAAACCATATCGAACAAATAGTATCGTTGAAAAAGGCAGGGGCTTATTTTCAAAATGATAAGGATCTTTTAAAAAATGGACTTGAAGTTTTTAAAATGCAATAATAGACTTGCTGAAGACAAGATCAATAAAAGGATAGAAGATGTAGGAGAATTTTCATGAAAAATGGATTATTTATCACCTTTGAAGGCCCAGAAGGAGCAGGAAAGTCGACGATTATCAAGCGCGTAAACGATGAATTAGCAAACAGAGGCTTGGATGTTATTTTAACACGTGAGCCAGGTGGGATTGAAATTGCGGAGAAAATCCGTTCTATTATATTAGACCGGAGTCATACAATGATGGATGGACGAACAGAAGCTTTGCTATATGCGGCAGCAAGATGCCAGCACTTAGTTGAAAAGGTCATTCCAGCCCTACAAAATGGACAAATTGTCTTATGCGATCGCTTTATTGACAGCAGTCTTGCTTACCAAGGCTATGCACGCGGACTTGGCATCGATGAAATCCTATCCATTAATCAATTTGCCGTTGATGGCTATATGCCGCATTTGACGTTGTATTTAGATGTTACGCCTGAAACAGGCTTGGACCGTATTAATAAAAGTAAAGACCGGGAAATCAATCGCTTAGACTTAGAAACGATGGAGTTTCACTATAAAGTGCATGAAGGCTATCAACAGCTTATCAGCCGTTTTCCAGAGCGAATAAAAGCAATTAATGCGGAAAGACAAGAGAACGAAGTCTATGAAGATGTGAAAGCGATTATTGATCAATATATATAAATGTGGTGATGATAAATGCAAACTTGGGAGCAGTTACAAACAATGCAGCCCAATGTAGTAAGGATGTTGACAAATAGCATCACAAAAGACCGAATAGCCCATGCCTATTTATTCGAAGGTGGTCGTGGGACAGGTAAAAAAGAGGTCAGTCTGCAGTTTGCCAAAAGCTATTTTTGCAAAAATAGAAATGGAGCAGAGCCATGCTATTCTTGTATTGAATGCAAGCGAATTGAATCGGGCAACCACCCTGATGTTTATTTAGTATCACCAGATGGTTTATCGCTAAAAAAGGAACAAATTAAAGATTTACAGAAAGAGTTTTCAAAAAAGAGTGTTGAAGCAAAAGGGAAAATCTATATTATTGAGCATGCTGATAAAATGACAAATCAAGCGGCAAATAGTTTATTAAAGTTTTTAGAAGAGCCAGAGGGAAGGACAATCGCGATTCTTCTCACCGAACAGGTGCAGCAAATACTTCCGACTATTTTATCTAGATGTCAGATTTTGAATTTTAGACCGTTAACATCGGAATTGCTTTTAGAGAAATTAGCAGAACAAGGTATTCCTAGTTATCTTGGGAAAATTGTTGCCTCTCTTACCAATAATATTAATGAGGCCCTTGCGATTATTTCGGACGATTGGTTTGCACAAGCCCGAAACATAGTGATACAATTAAATGAGGTTCTTTTAAAAAGGAGCCACCATGCTTTCCTTTTTTTACATGAACATTGGCTGTTGCATTTTAAAGAAAAAGAACAGCTGAATATAGGCTTAGATTTACTATTATTATGGTTTAAAGACCTTTTATATATCCAAATTGGCGAAGAAAATAGCCTTATTTATATAGATCAAAAGGAATTACTTGAAGCGCAATCGATCAGGTTTTCACAAAAGAAGATTGCAGATCATTTATCCGTTATATTAGAAGCAAAAAAGCGGCTAAATGCTAATGTCAATCCTTCATTATTGATGGAGCAGCTGATACTAAAGTTGCAGGAGGGATAACGCTTGTATGAAGTAGTAGGGGTTCGCTTTAAAAAGGCGGGTAAAATATATTATTTTGATCCAGGAGAATTTAAAATTTCCAAAGGGGATTATGTAATAGTAGAAACAGTTCGCGGCATTGAGTTTGGTAGAGCCGTTATTAGCTCCAAAAAAGTCGACGAAAATGATGTTGTTCTGCCGTTGAAGAAAGTGATTCGTCTTGCAAATGAAGAGGATCTTATAAATGTTGAGGAAAATAAAAGAGAAGCAAAAGAAGCGTATGAGGCCTGTACGAAAAAAATAGAAGAGCATGGTCTAGATATGAAGCTAGTAGACGTAGAATATACGTTTGATAGAAATAAAATCATATTCTATTTTACTGCGGATGGTCGCATTGATTTTCGAGAGCTAGTAAAAGATTTAGCAGCCATTTTTCGGACAAGAATTGAGTTGCGCCAGATTGGTGTACGCGATGAGGCGAAAATGCTTGGAGGAATTGGACCATGTGGTAGGATGCTCTGCTGTTCTACGTTCCTAGGTGATTTTGACCCAGTATCGATTAAAATGGCGAAAGACCAGAATCTATCGTTAAATCCAGCAAAAATATCTGGGCTTTGTGGTAGACTAATGTGCTGTTTAAAATATGAAAATGATGAATATGAAACAGCAAAAGCAGAGCTGCCTGATTTAGGAGAACCAATTCTAACGCCGCAAGGAAGTGGCAAGGTTGTCGGTCTTAATATACTAGAAGGTATTATCCAAGTTGAGCTTTTTGAGCCTGAACGTGTTGTAGAGTATACGATTGGTGAATTAGTTGAGCAAGGGACCGTGTCGTTTTAGCCCACAAAATTTAGAGGTGTATTCAAGTGGACAAAAAACAATTATTTGATCAAGCGATTAAAATTGAGGAACAAATTGGTCAATTATACAAAGAGTTAGGTGAATTCAAATCCCATTTAGCTGAGCTATTAGAGGAAAATCATCATCTAAAAATGGAAAATCATCACCTGAGACAGCGGCTTGAGAAAGAGAACGGGCCAAGACCAGGCAATTCGAAAAAAAAGACGAATAAGAAAGAAGAGTCAGTAGCAGATATTGGTGAAGGATATGACAACCTAGCCCGTATTTATCAAGAAGGGTTTCATATTTGCAATGTCCATTATGGAAGCCTGCGAAAAGATGGAGACTGTTTATTTTGCTTATCGTTTTTAAATAAAAAATAAATGCAGCCTTTCCTGTTATGGAGAGGCTTTTTTAATAAAAAAGGAAGGTTACATATGATTGAATTACATGGTGATGAGCGCTTAGATTATTTATTAGATGAACGGATGAAAATTATACAAAGCCCATCGGTTTTTAACTTTTCATTGGATGCTGTGTTATTGGCGAATTTCGTTTATGTTCCTATTCAAAAAGGAAATTTACTTGATTTATGTACAGGCAATGCTGTCATCCCCTTGTTGTTAAGCGAACGTACGAAGGGGAAAATTACTGGGGTTGAAATCCAAGAACGGATTTATGATATGGCGCTTAGAAGCATCAACTATAATAATTTGGAAGAGCGTCTGACAGTTATTCATGGTGATCTTAAAGATATGCCAACCGTTTTAGGGAACGCTCAGTTTGATGTAGTTACTTGTAATCCGCCGTATTTTCCAACACCGAGTGAAACGGAGTATAATGAAAATCCTCATTTAGCAATTGCCCGCCATGAAATTTTTTGCACTTTAGAAGATGTTGTTAGAGTTTCAAGCACACTTGTCCGTCACGGCGGCAAAGTAGCATTTGTTCATCGCCCTGAGAGGCTGCTTGATATTGTTACATTCATGAGACAATATAAAATAGAGCCAAAGCGAATAAGATTTGTTTATCCAAAGGTGGGAAAAGAAGCGAATACATTACTAATAGAGGGTACAAAGTATGGGAAAGCTGGCCTGAAAATTTTGCCCCCTCTTTATGTGTATAAAGAAAATAATGAATATACAGAGGAGCTGCTTGAGATTTTATATGGAAAACGGGGATAGACATTATGTTTATATTTTGGAATGCAGCGATGGGTCGTACTATACGGGCTATACGAATAATTTAGAAAAAAGAATTGAAAGACATCAGGCTGGCAAAGGGGCAAAATATACAAGAGGACGAACGCCTGTACAGCTTTTATACTCCAAGGAATATGAATTAAAAACGGATGCGATGCAGGAAGAATACCGCATTAAACAATTATCAAGGGAGCAGAAAGAACAGATTATTAAGGAAAGGGAGGGATATTTTTGAGAAAGCAGCAAAAAAGCTTTAATTCAGCTAATCAAGGAGCGCTCTATTTAGTTCCCACTCCGATTGGCAATTTAGAAGATATGACTTTTCGGGCCATTCGTGTTTTAAAGGAAGCGGATTTAATTGCCGCTGAAGATACAAGGCAGACGGTTAAGCTTCTTAATCATTTTGAAATTCCGACAGCGCTAACAAGCTATCATGAGCATAATAAGCGGGAAAGCGGGATAAAAATACTAGATGAAATAAGGAATGGGAAAACAGTGGCATTAGTTAGTGATGCTGGTATGCCCGCTATTTCCGACCCTGGCTATGATTTAGTAGTCGATGCCCTCGCGGAAAATATCGCTGTTATTGCCTTACCCGGTGCAAATGCAGCCCTTACTGCTCTAATTGCTTCCGGGTTGCCGACCAATCATTTTTATTATTATGGTTTTTTGCCTAGAGGAAAAAAGGAAAGAGTCGCGGAGCTTGAAAGATTACAGGAAATAAACGACCCGATTATTTTTTATGAAGCCCCACACCGCTTAAAAGAAACATTATCAGCTCTTGAAAAAGCTTGGGGACCAGATCGGAAAGCGTCCCTTTCAAGGGAGTTAACAAAAAAGTTTGAAGAATATATTAGAGGAACGATAAGTGAGCTTATACAGTGGGCAGATGAAGAAGCAATCCGCGGTGAATTTTGTATTGTTGTTGAAGGTGCAAATATCGATGATTTTGCCACTGAGAATAATTGGTGGGCGGACTTACATATAAAAGAACATGTAGAGCATTACATGGAAAAGGAAGGTTTGCGTTCGAAAGATGCGATAAAGAAAGTGGCAGATGAGCGGGGAATACCGAAGCGAGATGTGTACCAATCGTTTCATATTGAATAACAAAAAGAGGCTAGCAAACTAGCCTCTAAAACTTTAAATCGTACTATTTCGCCACTGCAAGATTATCTTGAAGTTCTTGTAATAATTGTTCTGCTCCTTCACGGCTTAGGACAATTTTACCTTCGGCAAGTGTGAAATTGTAATCAGAAACTTCCCCAGTAATAAAGCAAGTCATATTAGGTTTATATTTCTTTAAAACAATGCGGTCATCATCTACATAAATTTCAAGTGCATCTTTTTCTGCGATACCTAATGTACGGCGTAATTCAATTGGAATAACCACGCGACCTAATTCATCAACTTTACGAACAATACCTGTAGATTTCATTTAATCATTCTCCCCTTAAAATAAAAATTTTATTTTTATAATTCGTCATGTTTCGACAAATTTCATCTGTTTTCATCATACCAATATTTCCAAAAGTAGTCAATTTTTATTTTGTAAAAAAGTGTAGATTATATAAAAAAAAGTATTTAGGATTCTTGTAAACTATTGATATATAGACTTTCTTTATTCTTATTATAAAAATAGTTAATAGACTTAATTTTACAGTTAATTACTGTTTTCCAAAAAACTGTATGTTTATATTATGACATAAAGAGACGACAAAACTCAACATATATTTCAACAAAAATTTTCGCAATTTGGCCGAATCTTGACATGATTACTTTCAGTTCGGTATATTTTGGTGATAATATAAAAGTACGAATACAAAAGGTTTAAAGGGGACATTAAGTATGAGTGGAAAAAAATCATTTTATTTAACAACACCAATTTATTATCCAAGTGACAAATTACATATAGGGCATGCTTATACAACTGTGGCTGGAGATGCAATGGCACGCTATAAGCGTTTGCGCGGTTTTGATGTGATGTACTTGACAGGTACTGATGAGCATGGACAAAAAATTCAAAGAAAAGCAGAGGAAAAAGGCGTTAGTCCACAACAATTTGTCGATAATATTGTTTCAGGAATTCAGGATTTATGGGAAAAGCTTGATATATCTTATGATGATTTCATTAGAACAACGGAAGAACGCCATAAAAAAATTGTTGAAAAGATTTTTGCCAAGTTAGTGGAGCAAGGGGATATTTATTTAGATGTGTATGAAGGTTGGTATTGTACACCTTGTGAATCGTTTTTTACTGAGCGTCAAATCGAGGAGGGCAATTGTCCGGATTGTAGCCGCCCGGTTGAAAAGGTGAAAGAAGAATCTTACTTTTTTAAGATGAGCAAGTATGTCGACCGGCTGCTTCAATATTATGAAGAAAATCCAGAATTCATTCAACCAGAATCACGCAAAAATGAAATGATTAATAATTTTATAAAGCCTGGCTTAGAGGATTTAGCTGTATCAAGAACAACATTTGATTGGGGTATTAAAGTGCCTGGAAATCCAAAGCATGTGATTTATGTATGGATTGATGCGTTATCAAATTACATAACAGCTTTAGGATATGATACTGAAAATGATGAAAACTATCGAAAGTACTGGCCAGCTAATGTTCATTTAGTTGGTAAAGAAATTGTCCGTTTCCATACGATTTATTGGCCAATCATGTTAATGGCGTTAGATTTACCGCTACCAAAAAAGGTTTTTGCACATGGCTGGTTATTAATGAAGGATGGAAAAATGTCAAAATCAAAAGGAAATGTCATTGACCCGGTTACGTTAATTGACCGTTATGGCTTAGATGCGCTTCGCTATTATTTATTGCGTGAGGTGCCGTTTGGTTCAGACGGTGTATTTACACCAGAAGGTTTCGTTGATCGCATAAACTTTGACTTGGCCAATGATTTAGGAAACTTATTGAATCGTACGATTGCGATGATTGATAAATATTTTGACGGTGAAATCCCAGAGTACAAAGGGCAAGTAACGGCTTTTGATGAAGTAATAGAAAAAACAGCAAAAGAAACAGTCGAAAAAGTGGAAGAAGCGATGGAAAAAATGGAGTTTTCCGTCGCCTTAACAGCAATTTGGCAGCTTGTTAGTCGCACGAATAAATATATTGACGAAACACAGCCGTGGGCTTTAGCAAAAGAGGAAGAAAAGAAAGTTGATTTAGCTTCTGTTATGTACCATTTAGCGGAGTCTTTAAGGCAAATTTCAATCATGTTGCAACCGTTTTTAACAAGAGCGCCTAAGAAAATGTGGGAGCAATTAGGTATTAGCGGGGACAAATTAACATCTTGGGAAAGTTTACATCAATTTGGTTTAATCGAAAGTGGTACGAAAGTACAAAAGGGAGAGCCTATTTTTCCACGATTAGAGGCTGAAAAAGAAGTTGCAGCCATTAAACAAGATATGCAGCCGCCGGCACAGGCGCAACAAACAGAAGCGAATTCGGCAAAAGCATCAAAGGACGAAGACGCTGTTCCTGAAGTTGAAGAAATAACAATTGATGATTTTATGAAGGTTGAACTTCGTGTTGCAGAGGTAATCAAAGCGGAGAAAATTAAAAAGGCAGATAAGTTACTAAGGCTGCAATTAGATCTAGGCTTTGAGAAGCGCCAAGTTGTTTCTGGGATTGCTGAATACTATTCCCCTGAAGAACTTGCGGGTCAAAAAGTCATTTGTGTAACGAACTTAAAGCCGGTGAAATTACGCGGTGAGCTTTCCCAAGGAATGATTTTAGCAGGTAAAGATGATGGAAAGCTAAAGCTTGCTTCCATTGATGCGAGCATTCCGAATGGCACAAAAATAAAGTAACAAGGGAGTTATTATATGTTATTTGATACCCATGTTCATCTCAATGCAAGTCAATTTGCAGACGATGTCGAGGAGGTCATAAAGCGAGCGCAATCTGAAGGTGTTTCGGCGATGGTTTGTGTCGGCTTCGATAGACAAACGATTCAAGAAGCGATTAGAATTGCTGAAAAACATGATTTTATATATGCTTCGGTTGGCTGGCATCCCGTTGATGCAATTGATATGCAAGAAGATGATCTACTATGGCTGGAGGAACTTGCAAGCCACCCAAAGGTCGTTGCCCTAGGTGAAATGGGTTTAGATTATTATTGGGATAAATCACCGAAGGATATTCAAAAAGATGTTTTCCGAAAACAAATTCGCTTAGCTAAAAAAGTGAAGCTGCCAATCATTATTCATAACCGAGAAGCAACGCAGGATATTGTGGAAATTTTAAAAGAAGAGGATGCCGCTGAGGTGGGCGGTATTATGCATTGTTTTAGCGGCAGTTTAGAAATAGCGAAGGAATGTATCGCCATGAATTTTTATATTTCATTTGGTGGTCCTGTAACATTTAAAAATGCAAAAAAACCAAAAGAAGTTGCTGCTGAACTGCCGCTGGAGAAGTTATTAATTGAAACGGACTGTCCATACTTAACACCGCATCCATATCGCGGAAAAAGAAATGAGCCTGCATACGTAAAATTCGTAGCCGAACAAATTGCTGAGCTAAAAGGAATTTCCTATGAGGAAGTAGCTCGTCAAACAACTTTAAACGCCAAAAGAGTTTTCCAAATTTCATAAAATGTCGAAAGGGGCTGTCTATAAATGAACAGCCCCTTTTTCTATTGCAATTAGCGAATAATGCTGTCGATATTTTTGGGTGGATTTTCAAAACAAAAAGCCTTTATAATGTGAAACAATAGACAATCACACATGTCTAAAATATTGTCAAGAAAAAGTGAGGTGGTAAATTATAGTTGACAACTTACGAAAGGCTCTTATATAATCACTCCGTATGAAGGAGGCAAATAAATGCTGAAATCGAAAACGAAAAAAGTTGCCTTATTTAGCATTCTAGCATTAGTATTGGCCTTGATACTAAATAATGAGGTGACGAAACAATCTGTTATGGTCGTCTTAGATGGGAAAGAGGAGAAGGTGCGAACGCATGCCAAAACTGTTAAAGAACTGCTTAAAGAGCTTGATTTGGAGATTTTAGAGCAGGATAAAGTCAGCCCATCATTAGATTCACCAATAATAGCAAAAATGAACGTCTCGTGGGACCCCGCAAAACCTATTAGATTAATAGCTTGGGGGAAAGAACAAACGGTTTGGTCAGCAGCAAAAACTGTAGGGGATTTTATTAAAGAACAAAAAGTCGTATTAAATGAACATGATAGAATCAGTCCAAGTAGGGATACAGAGCTAGATCAAAACACAGAAATTATCGTAGATACTGCTTTTCTTGTAACGATTAAAGACGGAAGTGGGAAGAAGCAAGTTTGGACAACTTCGACTACGGTCGTTGACCTTTTAAGGCACCAAGAAATTAAACTGAATGAACTTGACCGCGTTGAGCCAAAAGCCGATACTCAAGTCACAGAAAATATGGTTGTAAATGTTATACGCGTAGAAAAGGTCACCGATGTGGTGGAAGTACCAGTTGATTTTGCAGTTGTAACTCGAAAAGATTCATCCCTACCAGCAGGTGTTGAGCAGATAGTCACCAAAGGTGAAAAGGGACTAGAAAAGCAAACCTTCGAAGTAATCTTAGAAAATGGAAAAGAAGCTTCTAGAAAACTTATTAGTACAGAAAAAGTAAAAGATAGCAAAGACAAAGTGGTTGCTTTAGGGACAAAGCAAATAAAAAAGCAAACCGCTCGTGGTTATGATGGCCCGGTCAAAAAGGAATTCTATGTTAAAGCTACAGCCTATACAGCATACTGCAATGGGTGTTCCGGTAAAACGGCTACAGGAGTAAATTTAAGGACGAACCCTGATGCAAAAGTGATTGCTGTAGATCCTGATGTCATTCCTCTAGGTACAAAGGTATGGGTCGAAGGATATGGTCATGCAATTGCTGCTGATACCGGAAGTGCGATTAAAGGTAATAAAATTGATCTTTTTATTCCTGACGAAAAAACCGTAGACAGTTACGGCAACAAAACGGTATTAATTAAAATTTTAGAGTAGACTTTTATTTTTTACACAGGGGACAACTTAGCTCCTCTGTGTTTTTTATTTTTTGCAATTTCGCTTATACTTGTTAATATATAGACGTTAAATGGTCGTTTAAGGTTTCAATTTTTGGAGGAAAAAATGAAAAAAATAAAAGAAATAATCGTTGTAGAGGGGAAAGATGACACTGTCCGTGTAAGAAGCGCTGTTTTAGCTGATACGATTGAAACAAATGGCTCTGAAATAAGTGAAGCAACGATTGAGCAAATTCGTCTTGCGCAAAAACAGCGAGGGGTCATTATTTTTACAGATCCCGATTATCCTGGTGAACGGATTCGCAAAATCATTTCCGAAAGGGTGCCTGGCTGTAAACATGCCTTTTTACCACGGCATGAGGCAATCGCAAAGAAAGGCAAAGGGCTTGGTGTTGAACATGCTTCTGTCCTTGCTATTCAAAATGCATTAAATGCTGTGAAGCAAGAAATGATTGAGGTGATAGAGGAAATAACCCAAGAGGACCTACTTGAGGCTGGTCTAATTGGAGAAGCCCGTTCGAAAGAAAGGCGGGAAAAGCTCGGGTCCATTTTAAAAATAGGCTATACAAATGGGAAACAGCTTCATAAACGCTTAAATATGTTTCAAATAAAAAAATCGACTTTTATAGAGGCGGTACTTCAAGTATTGCAGGAGGAGAAGGAATGACGAAGGATATTGCAACCCCGGTACGAACTAGAGCAATCTTGGAAAAACACGGATTTTGCTTTAAAAAAAGCTTAGGGCAAAACTTTTTAATTGATTTAAATATTTTAAATCGTATTGTTGACTTTGCTGAATTAACAGAGGAGAGTGGGGCGATTGAAATCGGCCCTGGCATTGGAGCGTTAACAGAACAGCTGGCAAAGCGTGCTAAAAAGGTTGTCGCTTTTGAAATCGATGGACGCTTACTGCCGATTTTAAAAGAAACACTTGAACCATACCCACATGTAAAGGTCATTCACGAAGATGTCTTAAAAGCAAATGTAAACAAAGTTATTACAGAAGAATTTACTGACGGACAGGATATAATGGTTGTTGCCAATCTCCCTTATTATGTAACAACACCAATCATTATGAAACTGCTGACCGAGCATTTGCCGATTCGGGGGATTGTTGTCATGCTCCAAAAGGAGGTTGCAGATCGGATTGCCGCCTCCCCAGGGTCTAAGGATTATGGTTCGCTATCAATCGCCATTCAATACTATACAGAGGCAAAAACTGTGATGACCGTGCCGAAGACAGTCTTTATTCCACAGCCCAATGTCGATTCGGCTGTCATTAGGTTAACAAAAAGAACAGCTCCTGCCATTCAGGTGAAGGACGAAGATTTTTTCTTCACGGTTGTCAGAGCAAGCTTTGCCCAAAGAAGAAAAACAATTTTCAATAATTTATCCAATCATTTCGCTAATAAAATAGACAAGCAGGCAATTGAAAAAGCGTTGCTTGCGGCAGAAATTGATCCAAAAAGACGCGGTGAGACTTTAAGCATGATGGAGTTTGGAAAGTTGAGTGATGTGCTTTATACTTTGTATTCAGAACAACGATAATCAGGCTATCGTGCTTTCGTAGTTTTTTATCACATTTTCCCCATTGATACATAGGCTATAAAAGGCTGCTAATGTAGCTCTCCATGTGAAGGAGGGGAACTATGAAAAGTAAAGTAGGTGATATCGTTACTCGTAAATCATATAAACACGATTTACTTTTCCGAGTAACGGAAATAAATGATTCCACAGCTATTTTATTTGGTGAGGATGTTAGGCTAATTGCCGACGCACCGATAGCTGATTTAATAAGTATTGATGATAAAGAATATGAAAGCAGACAAAAAAGAGAAAAAGAAAAAGTAGAAAAATCAAACAGATTATTTCGCCAAGATTATAACTTAATTCGGCAGCGAAATGAATACGATGCGTCGAGTGGCTATAGCCATCATGAATTGTTTTTTCAAATGCCTGGCCGCGTACTCCACTTAGATGGGGATGCTGTTTATTTACAAAAATGCCGGGCCTTATATGAGAGACTTGGTGTCCCAATGTATGGTGTCCACATGAATGAAAAAGAGATGCCGGAAAAGGTAAGTAGGCTGATTGAACAATTTAGACCTGATATTTTAGTTGTGACTGGTCACGATGCCTATATTAAATCAAAAGGCAAGCAAAGTGATTTAAAGGCTTATCGCCATTCCCGCTATTTTGCCCAAACAGTCTTTGAGGCTAGAAAAAAAGTTCCGCATTTAGATCAACTTGTTATTTTTGCAGGTGCATGTCAATCGCATTTTGAATCGTTAATCAAAGCTGGGGCTAATTTTGCAAGCTCACCAACGCGTGTTAATATTCATGCGCTTGACCCAGTGTATATTGTTGCCAAGATTAGCTATACCCCTATTAAAGACCATATAAATGTTTGGGATGTGCTGCGCAATACATTAACAGGTGAAAAAGGCTTAGGTGGCGTCGAAACAAGAGGGCTGCTTCGTGTTGGAATGCCCTATAGTGAACCGGAATTTGAATAATAAAGCTGTCTAAAAAAGTTAGCATTGATCACACGTCTAATCAATGCCTGACAGTAAAAGACAGCTTTTACTATTTGAAAATATTCTCGAAAAATACATAATTTTGACAATTGGTGGCATATTATAAATATGTTCACAAAAAATAAATAAAAATAATCAGTTATAACTAAAAAACCCATTGACAGTAAAAAGGTGTCACTGATATAATTTTAGTTTTATTTGACTGAAATGATATTTAGTGATAAACTATACATAGTGAGGTGGAACGAATGGGAAAAACTTTATTAGATATTAAACGGATTCTCGACAATAATCTTGGGAAGCGCCTAACATTAAAAGCGAATGGGGGGCGGCGCAAGACAATTGAAAGATCTGGGATCTTAGCTGAAACATATCCTTCGGTTTTTATTATTGAACTGGATCAACAAGAAAATTCATTCGAACGAGTATCATATAGTTATGCCGACGTTTTAACCGAAACGGTTGAATTAACCTTTTTAGATGATAATACAGGAAATATTGCAATCAGCGGACAGTAAACTTTGTTTACTGTCCTTTTCATTAAATGAATGGCTTAATGATAATTTCCTAATACTAAGACTGTCGCAGTTTTAGGAGGGGGACTCATTATGGGCAGACGAAGAGGTTTAATGTCCCAACAATTTAAAGATGAACTCGCAAAGGAACTTGGGTTTTACGATACTGTTCAAGCTGAAGGCTGGGGTGGTATTACAGCTAGACAAGCCGGAAGCATGGTCAAGCGCGCTGTAGAAATTGCACAGCAAAGTTTAGTAAATCAGCAAAAACAGTAAATTCGTGTTCTGAAACAACTAAAATACTGCGATAACCGGAGCTGCATAAAGCTCCGGTTTTTTTTAAGTAAAAAATGGTTATACTGTATGTTTATGATACAATATACGAAAAAGAAGAAGTTGTAGTTAGTGGGTGAATCGTAGGATGGGCAATCGAATTTTAGCAAAAGCACCAGCAAAAATTAATTTATCATTAGATGTTCTACACAAGAGGGACGATGGGTATCATGAAGTCAATATGATTATGACAACAATCGACTTGGCGGACTGGATTGAACTAGAGGAGTTACCAGAAGATAAAATAAGCATACTCTCACAAAATCGCTTCGTACCCGATGATGAACGGAATTTGGCTTATCAAGCGGCAATGCTATTAAAAGAGCGATTTACAGTGAAAAATGGTGTATCCATCTCCATCTCTAAAGTAATTCCTGTTGCCGCTGGGTTAGCAGGGGGAAGTAGCGATGCAGCTGCAACATTAAGAGGTTTAAACCAATTGTGGGGCTTAGGTCTAACATTAGATGAGCTTGCTGAACTAGGAGCGGAAATTGGTTCAGATGTTTCTTTTTGCGTGTATGGTGGTACGGCGATAGCGTCTGGGCGGGGTGAAAAAATTGAGCATATTGCCCCGCCGCCGCCATGCTGGGTCATTTTAGCCAAACCTACTATCGGCGTTTCGACAGCAGAAGTTTACCGGAATTTAAAGCTGGATCAAGTAGAGCATCCCGATCTTGATGCAATGGTAAAGGCTATTCAAAATCATGATTTCAAAGGAATTTGTAAAAATGTTGGCAATGTTTTAGAGAGTGTTACATTAAAACTTCATCCAGAGGTCAGCCATATTAAAGCGCAGATGCAGCGTTTTGGGGCAGATGCTGTCTTAATGAGCGGCAGCGGGCCAACCGTTTATGGACTAGTCCAATACCAATCACGCCTGCAACGAATTTACAATGGATTAAGGGGATTTTGTGATCAGGTGTATGCAGTTCGGATGTTAGGGCATAGAAATGAACGGTAAAACTTGCCGGCCCTTGATTAAATCCGTATAAAAATGATATAGTAACTATAAAATATTCGGGTTTTAGGGGGTGTACGGGAATGAAAATTAGGCGAAGCGGGAGATTAGTAGATATGACAAGCTATTTGTTAGATCATCCCCGCCACTTAGTATCACTTTCTTTTTTCGCGGATCGATATGGAGCAGCAAAATCATCCATTAGTGAAGATTTAGCCATTATTAAACAAACATTTGAAGAGCAAGGAATTGGTTCTTTACATACAGTACCCGGAGCAGCAGGCGGGGTCAAATATATACCACATGCTTCAGAAACGGAAGCCCACCAGTTTATCGGAATGCTGCAGGAGCAGATTGCGGAGTCAGATCGCTTGCTTCCGGGCGGATATTTATATTTAAATGATTTATTGGGAAATCCGCGAATTGTAAATAAAATTGGTCGGTTATTTGCTTCTGTTTTTGCGAATAGAAAAATTGACGTCGTCATGACGGTGGCAACGAAAGGAATCTCCATTGCCTATGCGGTCGCCTCCTATTTGGATGTTCCAGTTGTTATTGTACGCCGTGATAGTAAAGTGACGGAAGGCTCAACTGTAAGTATTAATTATGTCTCTGGCTCAACGAAGAGAATTCAAAATATGGTACTATCAAGAAGAAGCTTGGCAGAAGGCTCGCATGTTCTTATTGTTGATGACTTTATGAAAGCCGGGGGAACGATTAACGGCATGATTAGCATGCTTGAAGAATTCAATGCTACTGTCGCTGGAATTGGCGTGTTAGTAGAGGCTGAAGATACGGAAGAACGTTTAGTAGATGAATATATTTCATTAATACGTTTATCGAAAGTGAATGTAAAGGAAAAGCAGATTGAAGTGGAAGAAGGGAATTATTTTAAATTTGCTAAACCATTGAGTATAGAAATGTAATCGATCAAGGAGGAATAGGAAATGAAAGCAGTTCAAACAGAAAACGCACCAGCAGCGATTGGACCGTATTCACAAGGAATTATTGTCAATAATCTATTTTATAGCTCTGGGCAAATTCCACTAACACCAGCGGGAGTAGTGGTCACTGGCGATATTGAAGCACAAACACATCAAGTTTTTGCTAATTTAAAGGCTGTTTTAGCTGAAGCGGGGGCATCATTAGATACGGTTATTAAAACGACTGTTTTTATTAAAGATATGAATGATTTTGCTAGACTAAATGAAGTATATGCTGAATATTTCAAGAATCATAAGCCCGCAAGATCATGTGTAGAAGTAGCTAGACTTCCAAAGGATGCATTAGTAGAAATCGAGGTTGTAGCCTTAGTTAAATAATAGTTTGTTCACAAAATGTCCAACTTTTGCTATATAAGTTGGATTTTTTTTGTAAATTTTTTGTGAACAAGAAGGATTTGCCTGAAATTTGTTGAATTACTGGTAATATGTTTTTATTTAGGGAAAAGGTGGTGATACAGATGGAAGTAACTGACGTAAGATTACGCCGCGTGAACACCGAAGGACGCATGAGAGCCATCGCCTCCATTACGCTTGATCATGAATTTGTTGTTCATGATATTCGAGTCATTGATGGGAATAACGGTTTATTTGTGGCTATGCCAAGTAAACGCACTCCTGACGGGGAATTCCGTGATATAGCTCATCCAATTAATTCTTCCACGCGTGGAAAAATTCAAGATGCAGTTTTAGCAGAGTATCATCGTTTAGGAGAGCTTAATGAAGTGGAATATGAAGAGGCTGGAGCTTCGTAAAAATTAGAATTTAAAAACAAAGGCTGTCTCAATAGTATCTAGTGTAAGTACCCTATTTTTGCAATTGGTATGTGTTACTAGGTTCTTTTGAGGCAGCCTTTTTTAATATATTTTTATAGAAATGTTGAAATACATAGTTTTTTACGATATATTCGAAGGTGGTAAAAAGGTGACGAGTGGGGGTTTGCTATGAATCGTTATGCCGTTATTTTAGCAGCTGGTCAAGGAACAAGGATGAAATCAAAGCTTTATAAAGTGTTGCATCCTGTATGTGGAAAGCCGATGGTCGAGCATGTCATTGATCATGTTGCTAAGCTTAATATGAAAAAAATTGTGACAGTTATTGGCCATGGGGCGGAAAAGGTGAAGCAATATTTAGGAGAAAAATGCGAGTATGTTCTTCAAGAAGAGCAGCTTGGTACTGCACACGCGGTTAGACAAGCAGATTCCCTTCTCAGTGATAAAGAAGGAACAACCCTTGTCATTTGTGGTGATACACCTTTAATTACCCCTGACACAATGAAAGCTCTTTTCGAGCATCATACAAAAACAAATGCGAAAGCGACTATTTTAACTGCCTATTCCGACAATCCAACTGGATATGGACGAATTATTCGGGGTGAGAGTGGATTAGTAGAAAAGATTGTTGAGCATAAAGATGCGAATGAAAGCGAGCTAAAGGTAAAAGAGATTAATACTGGCACTTACTGTTTTGATAATTTATCCCTTTTTCAGGCTCTTAAAGAAGTAAAAAATGATAATGTGCAAGGGGAGTATTATTTACCTGATGTGATTGAAATTTTGAAAAATAAAGGTGAAACAATCTCAGCTTATCAAACAGATGATATGGAAGAAACTTTAGGTGTAAATGATAGAATTGCCCTTTCAGAGGCTGAGAATATTATGAAGCGGCGTCTCAATACATTCCATATGAAAAATGGGGTAACGATTATTGATCCTGCTAATACTTATATATCAGCAGAAGCGATAATTGGAAGTGATACGGTTATCTATCCAGGGACTGTCATAAAAGGGAAAACTATTATCGGTGCTGATTGCACCATCGGTCCAAATAGTGAAATTGATAACTGTAATATAGGTGAAAGAACTGTTGTGCGCCACTCTGCGGCTTATGATAGCGAAATCGGCAATGATGTAAACATCGGCCCATTTGCCCATATTAGACCGCAATCTACTTTACACGATGAGGTAAAGATTGGCAACTTTGTTGAGGTCAAGAAATCTATTTTAGGAATAGGAAGCAAGGTCTCCCATCTTAGCTATATTGGCGATGCCGAGGTTGGCAAGGATGTGAATATCGGCTGTGGTTCGATTACTGTTAACTATGATGGCGAGAAAAAGCATATAACGAAAATAGAGGACGGTGTATTTGTTGGCTGCAATACGAATTTAGTTGCACCAGTAACCGTCGGGAAAGATTCTTTTATTGCGGCAGGGTCAACAATTACAGAAGATGTCCCTGAGAGCAGTTTATCAATTGCTCGCGCAAGACAAGTTAATAAAATCGGATATATTGAAAATAAAAAAAATAATAAATAAAAATTTTTACGGAGGGTTTTTTCTAAAATGCCAAACCAATATCTTGACCCAAATTTAAAAGTGTTTACTCTAAACTCCAATCCTCGTTTAGCTTATGAAATTGTTGAACATATTGGAATTGAAATGGGAAAATGCTCTGTTTCTCGTTTTAGCGATGGAGAAGTACAAATCAACATTGATGAAAGTATTCGCGGTTGTGATGTGTATGTTGTGCAGCCGACAAGTGCACCTGTTAATGAGCATTTGATGGAAGTGTTAATTATGATTGATGCGCTTAAACGCGCTTCGGCAAAAACAATTAATGTTGTAATGCCGTATTATGGCTATGCTCGTCAGGACCGCAAGGCACGTGCCCGTGAGCCGATTACTTCCAAATTAGTTGCAAACTTACTTGAAACAGCTGGTGCATCACGTGTCATCCTTCTTGATCTACACGCACCGCAAATTCAAGGGTTCTTTGATATTCAAGTTGACCATTTACAGGCTGTGCCGATTTTAACTGAATATTTTCAAGCGAAGAACTTAGAGGATATTGTCGTAGTTTCACCTGACCATGGCGGTGTAACACGGGCAAGAAGGATGGCAGACCGTTTGAAGGCGCCAATTGCGATTATTGATAAACGCCGTCCACGTCCAAATGTCGCGGAAATTATGAACATCGTCGGTAACATTGAAGGCAAAACAGCCATTCTAATCGATGATATTATTGATACGGCTGGAACAATAACCCTTGCTGCCAATGCGCTTGTAGACCATGGTGCAAAAGAGGTATATGCATGCTGTTCACACCCAGTTCTATCTGGCCCGGCAATGGATCGCATTATGAATTCAAAAATTAAAGAGCTTGTCGTTACAAACACGATTGCAATTCCGGAGGAAAAGATGATTCCAAAGCTTGTTCAGCTTTCGGTTGCGCCATTAATAAGTGAGGCGATTATTCGTGTTCATGAAGAACAATCAGTAAGTACCTTGTTCGATTAATCACAACAATGCCGTCCATTTTTTAAAAAAATAATGTTTGCTTTTCAATCCTTTTGGAGAAATTGATAGATAGGGATAAAAAATACGATTGAAAAAGGTGATTATCTTTGTCTACAATTTCCGCAATGAAAAGAGAAGACTTTAAAAAATCAGCGCTTACGACGCTTCGTCGCGGTGGTAAAATACCTGCTGTTGTTTATGGGAAAAACAAGCCTACAAAACATATTTATTTTGACTCACTTGAATTTATGAAGACAATGAGGAAGTCTGGTAGGAACGGAATCATCCAACTTAAAGTTGAAAATGATAATCCTGAGTCTGTTATGCTTCACGATGTGCAAATAAATCCACTTAACGGTGAAGTGGTCCATGCCGACTTTTTCATTGTAAATATGGCTTCGGAAATTGACGTTGAAGTCATTGTTAATTTAATTGGCGACGCACAGGGAATAAAAGATGGTGGCACACTGCAACAGCCATTGTACAAGGTGTCTGTACGTTGTTTACCAGGTGATATTCCAGAAAAAATTGATATCGATATTACACAGTATAATATTGGTGATGTTATTACCGTCCGTGATATTAAGATTGATGGCAAATATGAAATTATTGATGATGGTGACACCGTTATTGCTTCAATTCTCGCACCAAAGGTTGAAGATGAAGTTGGCAGCGGCGAGGTTCAAGACGAGGGCGGAGCAAAAGACATTGATGAAAATTCGAATACTGAGGTAGAAAAATGATATAATAAGACGTAGCTAAAACATGGCTACGTCTTTTAGATTTTATTTAGCAGCTGTAAGGAGAGGTAATAAACTTGAAATATATCGTTGGTTTAGGTAATCCAGGCAAAAATTATGAAAAGACAAGACATAATGTCGGCTTTATGGTCATTGATGAGCTTTGTCGGCGTTGGAATTTACCGTTAAATAAAGAAAAGTTTAAAGGAATTTATGGAATGGGCACGATAAATGGCGAAAAGGTCATATTATTAAAGCCGCTAACATATATGAATTTATCAGGGGAAGCGATTAGACCTCTCTTAGACTATTATGATATTGATATCGAAGACCTTATAGTTATTTATGATGACCTTGATTTGCCGACTGGAAAAATTCGATTGCGTACAAAAGGGAGCGCTGGTGGACATAACGGTATCAAATCAGCTATTCAGCATCTAGGCACACAAAATTTTAACAGGCTAAGAATGGGCATTGATCGGCCTAAAAATGGGATGCAGGTTGTTGACTATGTTTTAGGCGTATTTAGCGAAGAAGAGCGCCCAGACATTACAGAGGCAATCACGAAAGCTGCAGATGCTTGTGAAAAATGGCTCTCAACGTCTTTTTTGGAAGTCATGAATGAATTTAATCAAAAATAATATGGAGCGTATACAATCCCCTTAAGGTGATCATAATAAATGGTAAAGGTCTCTTTGAGGAGGTTTACTATGCCTATTCATTATTACTGCAGGCATTGCAAAATCCAAATGGGTGAAGTGGATAAAGATAGTATTGAATCTCAAAAGTTAGGATTCCATGTGTTAAGCGAAGAAGAAAGAATGGATATGATAAGCTATGATACAAATGGGGACATTGTAGTTCAATCGATATGTGAGGATTGTCAAGAAGCACTGGAACGAAATCCAGATTTTCATTCTTTACATACCTTCATACAATAATAAAAAAAATAGGGTAGTGGCTTTGGCAAAAACCAAAGCATTTTTCTGTTTATATATGCTCAAGTCATTTGCGCTTTTCTTACTAGGGGGGAATGATTCGTTTTGTTAGGATTACGATCGT
Source organism: Bacillus sp. (in: firmicutes) (assembly GCA_012842745.1). Taxonomy (NCBI): domain Bacteria; kingdom Bacillati; phylum Bacillota; class Bacilli; order Caryophanales; family Bacillaceae; genus Bacillus; species Bacillus sp. (in: firmicutes). The sequence continues at coordinate 24,916 of DUSF01000062.1, forward strand.
ATATTATAAAAAATGGAGAAGTAAAAACGGTTGCAAGCGGGTTCAATGAAGGACTTAAAGAACAATTAGTAGCTGGGTTATCCGGCTCAGCAAGAGCCTTGTTTATTGCAGCAATGTATATCGACACGAAACAACCGCAGCTCGTTGTCACCCATAATTTATACCAAGCTCAAAAAATATATGATGATTTAGTAGAGATTCTCGGTGAAGACGAGGTTTATTTATATCCTGTTAATGAATTAATTGCTGCGGAAATTGCAATTGCCAGTCCTGAGTTAAAGGGACAGCGCATCGATGCTTTAAATCATTGGTGTTCACGAAAAAACGGTATTTTAATTGCGCCTGTTGCAGGGCTTCGGAGAGTTTTACCACCGTTAGAAATATGGAAAAAAAGCCAGATTTATTTAGAGGTTGGTAAAGAACTAAACATAGAATCGTTCTTACTAACGCTTGTCAAAATGGGCTATGAGCGTGCGTCAATGGTGTCGACGCCGGGTGAATTTAGTATTCGTGGTGGGATTATTGATATTTACCCATTGACTGAAGAACGACCGCTTCGGATTGAGCTGTTTGATACGGAAATTGATTCGATTCGTTATTTTGATATTGAAGACCAACGCTCACTGCAAACGGTTAAGGAAATAGCGCTAGGCCCTGCAACGGAAGTGATTTTGTTTGACGAACATTTTGCTAAAGGTGCTGAACTATTAGAGCAGGGGCTTGCAAAAAGCTTGAAAAAAGTATCAGACCGCGCCGCAAAAGAAGCGCTTTCCGAAAATATTGCGTATGAAATTGAGCAATTAAAAAGATGCCAGCCGTTTCCAGAAATGTACAAGTATATGGCGTTATATTATGAAAGTCCTGCTAGTTTACTAGATTATTTACCGGAAAATGGAATTGTTGTTATGGATGAAATTAGCCGGATTCAAGAGATATCACAAAGTCTTGATAAGGAAGAGGCTGAATGGCAAATATCGCTTATCCAAGCAGGGAATTTTATTGTTGACTTATCCATTCATCATCATTTTCACGATTTATTAGAAAAGGCAAGACATCCGTTACTCTATTTATCTCTTTTTCTACGGCATGTACCACATACACATCCTGAAAATATTATTAATTTTACTTGTAAAACAATGCAAAGCTTTCATGGACAAATGGACTTGTTAAAAGGCGAGTTAGAGAGATGGAAAAAAGGGAATTATGCTGTTGTTTTTCTAGCTGCTAATGATGAGCGCATGGGGAAATTAGCCAATGTTTTAGCTGATTATAATATTGACGCTGAGATTCTTGCGAGGGATTCTGATCTTTCAACAGCCCGCTTTCAAATCATGCAAGGCGCATTAAGCAGCGGATTTGAATTGCCAATGCAGCATTTAGCAGTGATAACGGAAGAAGAACTGTTTAAGAAAAGGGCGAAAAAAATAGCCCGACGGCAAAAACTTTCTAACGCCGAACGGATTAAAAGCTATTCTGAGTTAAAAGTTGGCGATTATGTCGTTCATATTAACCATGGTATTGGCAAATATTTAGGAATCGAAACTTTAGAAATCAATGGGGTTCATAAAGATTATCTTCACCTTCGCTATTCAGGGAATGATAAGCTCTATGTGCCTGTTGAACAGATTGATCAAGTTCAAAAATATGTTGCGTCCGAAGGAAAAGAACCAAAAATATACAAGCTTGGCGGCAGCGACTGGAAAAAGGTTAAAACAAAGGTACAGAAATCCGTCCAAAACATTGCTGATGATTTAATAAAGCTTTATGCCGAAAGGGAAGCAAGTAAAGGCTATGCATTTTCGGAAGATGGCGAGGAACAACGTGAATTGGAAGCATCCTTTCAATATCAAGAAACAGAAGATCAACTGCGTTGTATTGAAGAAATTAAAAAGGATATGGAAAACGAGCGACCGATGGATCGTCTTCTTTGCGGTGATGTTGGTTACGGTAAAACAGAAGTGGCAATACGGGCCGTATTTAAAGCGATATTGGATGGCAAGCAAGTTGCCTTTTTAGTGCCAACAACGATTTTGGCACAACAGCATTACGAAACCATTCGCGAACGTTTTCAAGGTTTCCCTATTGAGGTCGGTCTACTTAGCCGTTTTCGTACAAAGAAACAGCAGACGGAGACGATTAAAGGTCTTAAAGCTGGGACGGTCGATGTCGTCATTGGTACTCACCGCATTTTGTCTAAAGATATTGCCTATCGAGATTTAGGCTTACTTGTAATCGATGAGGAACAGCGCTTCGGTGTTACTCACAAAGAAAAAATAAAGAAGCTAAAAGCAAATGTCGATGTCTTGACATTAACAGCAACACCAATTCCAAGGACACTTCATATGTCGATGTTGGGAGTCAGAGATTTATCGGTCATTGAAACACCGCCGGAAAATCGCTTTCCTATTCAAACCTATGTTGCAGAATACAATCTAGGTCTTGTCAGAGAAGCGATTGAGAGGGAATTAGCCCGTGACGGCCAAATTTATTTTCTCTACAATCGTGTCGAGGATATCGAACGTAAAGCGGAAGAGATCTCGATGCTTGTACCAGATGCAAGGGTAACATATGCTCATGGTCAAATGAACGAAAATGAGTTAGAATCGGTTATTTTATCATTTTTGGAAGGAGAATACGATGTTTTAGTGAGCACAACGATTATTGAAACAGGTGTCGATATCCCGAACGTCAATACATTAATTGTTTATGATGCCGACAAAATGGGACTTTCACAGCTATATCAGCTTCGCGGACGTGTTGGCCGTTCCAATCGGGTAGCATATGCGTATTTTACTTATCAAAAAGATAAAATTTTAACTGAGGTTGCTGAAAAACGACTTCAGGCCATTAAGGAATTCACAGAGCTTGGTTCAGGCTTTAAAATTGCCATGCGGGATTTATCGATTCGCGGTGCAGGTAACCTATTAGGCGCCGAACAGCACGGTTTTATTGATTCAGTTGGGTTTGATCTATATTCCCAAATGTTAAAAGAAGCGATTGAAGAAAGAAGAGGCAAACAAGACGAGCCTGTTTCTTATGATGTGGAAATTAATCTCGAAATCGATGCTTATATTCCAGCTGCATATATTCAAGATGAAAAGCAAAAAATTGATATGTATAAACGTTTCCGTTCATTAGATACTATCGAGGATGTAGAGGACTTACAGGATGAAATGATCGACCGCTTTGGTGAATTTCCTAAAGAGGTTGAGTACTTGTTCCGCATTTCAAGGCTTAAAGTTCACGCTAAAAAGCAAAAAGTAGAATCCGTTATTCAAAAGAAAAATGAAATTTGGATGTTGATGGATGCCACACCGGAGCAAATTAGTAAAGTGGTGGAGCTATCAGCAAAGTATGTGAAATATATTCGCTTAGGTCAAGAAGGGGATAAGTTAAAAATCATTACTGAGCAAAGAGGACAATCGATTGAGGGGCAATTTAAAGTAGTTGAGTCATTTCTGACGGAATTAAATAGGCTTGAACAGCAAGTAAGTTAATCGGCACTGGTAATCATTCCCATGTAGTAAATGATGAATTTTCACTTTCATGATGAATAGAACCGTAAACGTGTAAGATACTAAACACAAGAAAATGGTGATTTCTTCAATCAAAGGTGTTAACAACTAAATCACCAAAGATTTTCAATCATCAGATGAAAGTGAGGCATCGTGAATGAAAGCAACAGGTATCGTTCGTCGAATTGATGATTTAGGAAGAGTCGTAATCCCGAAGGAAATAAGAAGAACACTTAGGATTCGGGAAGGAGACCCATTAGAAATTTTTGTGGATCGAGATGGGGAAGTCATTTTAAAGAAATATTCACCTATTAGTGAACTAAGCGATTTTGCCAAGGAATATGCTGAAGCATTGTATGATAGCCTAGGACATATAGTACTAATCACTGATAGGGATTCATTTATTGCCGTTGCCGGTGGTTCGAAGAAGGAATACTTAAACCGTAATATTGGCCAAGTTATTGAAAAAGCAATGGAGGACCGACAAGTATTTTTAGAAACAGCGGAAAAAGATATTGAGATTATTGACGGTATAGAAGAAAAGGTGTCCTCCTATTGTATTGGACCAATCATAGCCAATGGAGACCCAATTGGAGCTGTCTTTATTATGTCTAAAGAAGGTAAACAGATTGGGGAAATTGAAAAAAAGGCAGCTGAAACAGCAGCAAGCTTTTTAGCTCGTCAAATGGAACAATAATACTTAAGGAAGCAGGGGACGGACGGTTCTCTTGCTTCCTTCTTTTATGCCCTTATATGGTGTATAATACCTTTTTGGGTAGCTATGTTGAAAGGAAGTGGGCTATGAATAAGCACGGTATTTTAAATGAAAAGCAGATTTTAAAAAGCGCCCTTATTTTAACAATAGCTGGTGTAATTACAAAAATATTAAGCGCCGCCTACCGCATTCCTTTTCAAAACATAGCTGGTGACATTGGTTTCTATATTTATCAGCAAGTGTATCCTTTTTATGGGATTGCATTGATTTTATCTACATACGGTTTCCCAGTCGTCATTTCAAAAATAATTGCCGAAGTAAAAGAGCGTAAGGAAAGTGAAGCTAGTCATGTAATGGTCGTTTCCTTTGTTTTTCTTTCATTATTCTTTATTGGCTTATTTTTGCTTTTATATACAGGTGCAGAAAAAATTGCTTCCGTAATGGGAGATTTGGAGTTATCAATACCGTTAAAAGTTGTTTCGTTTTCTTTATTATTCATACCAATTTTATCCGTCTTAAGGGGGTTTTTCCAAGGTCATCATAATATGACACCGACCGCGATTTCGCAAATTGGTGAACAAACGATTCGAGTTACGACAATCTTACTGGTTACTTATTTTCTACTATCAAAGGGATATTCTAGTTATATAGGTGGAGCTGGTGCCGTTTTTGGGTCAATTATAGGTGGTTTTTGTTCCACGCTTATTCTTCTCCTTTTTTGGATAAAAATGAATAAAGGTAATTGGAGCAGCGTTCCTAAATTATTGCCGTGGAAAAGTAGCTTTATAATGGTTAAAGCCATAGTGGTGCAGGGCTTTACTATATGCATTAGCAGCTTGTTTTTAATTCTTTTGCAATTGGTTGACGCGATGACATTATACTCACAGTTGCTAGAGAGCGGGAACTTTTCAATCACAGCGGCAAAAGTGGCGAAGGGTATATTTGACCGTGGACAGCCGCTTGTTCAATTAGGCACGGTTGTTGCCACATCATTATCATTGACGCTTGTTCCCCTTATTTCAAGCGCAAAGGCAAGAAATGATTTTCAATATATTAAGGAAAACGTGCATTTGTCCATCCGCATTAGTATCGTCGTTGGACTTGGGGCAGCGCTTGGTTTAATTGCTATTATAAAACCAACAAATTATATGCTATTTACGAATATGGATGGCTCATCGGTATTAGCTATTTTAGCTGTTACGATTCTTTTCAGCTCGATAACGATGACAGCAGCGGCGATTATTCAAGGACTTGGAAAACCATTTGCCCCTGCTATTTATGTGTTGATTAGTGTATTTTGTAAAATTATTTTTAACTATTTGCTTATTCCTTCTTTTGGAACGACAGGAGCAGCATTTGCCACGGTCATTGCTTATATAGTAGCTACTGTTTTACATATACGTTTGTTGGCAAATATGCTTCATTTGCAGTTCTTTTCAAGCTATATAAAGAAATCGTTGTTTGCCGGATTATGTATGGTCTTTTGTTTGTATAGCTATCAATTTTTGTTGACTCAGTTTTTTACTGCCTTTCAGGAAGGCAGCCGAATAGTAGCAACATTCCAATCGTTTTCGGCGGTGATCCTCGGAGGAATTATATATTTATTTTTAATTGTTAAAACAAATATTTTTTCTGAACAAGAGTTGCGTGCACTTCCGTTTGGAGAAAAATTAACGAAAGTAATGTAAAGGGGGAATGATTTACGATGGTGAATAAAATAACTGTGCTTGGCCTTGGTGCTGGAGACATTGAACAGTTGCCAATCGGTATTTACCGTAAGTTAAAAGAGGCCGATTGTTTGTTTTTGCGAACAAAGGAACATCCAGTTGTGAATGAGCTAGTGAAGGAAGGCCTTACCTTTCAATCATTTGATGAAATATACGAGAAAAATGAACAATTTGAAGATGTTTATGAGCAAATTGTTGGGATTTTAGTACAGAAGGTAAAGGAAGCTTCTATTATCTATGCTGTTCCTGGTCATCCACTTGTAGCTGAAAAGACGGTGAAAATGCTGCTAGAGTGTGCGGTTGATGAAGAATTTGAGGTTAAAATTGAAGGCGGTCAAAGCTTTTTCGATGCGATGTTTGCGGCATTGGAAATTGACCCAGTAGAAGGGTTTCAATTTTTGGATGGAACAGATCTTCATGAAAGTGATTTACAGCTTAGGCAGCATATGATTATTGGGCAAGTATATGATAGTTTCATCGCTTCTGAAGTTAAGCTAACGTTAATGGAACGGTTGCCGGATGATTATGAGGTTGTCATTGTTACTGCAGCGGGAAGTAAGAATGAAATACTTAAGCGAATTTCATTGTATGAGTTGGACCGTGAAGCTGAATTAAGTAATTTAACAAGCGTTTATGTTCCGCCTGTCCGTGATGAGGAGCTGTTATATGGAGAGTTTCAATCATTGCGTGCGGTAATCGCAGCTTTAAGGGGACCGAATGGCTGCCCGTGGGACCGTGAGCAGACGCATGAATCGCTGAAAAAATATTTAGTTGAAGAAACGTATGAAGTGTTAGATGCTATTGATCATGGCGACGATGATTTGCTCATTGAAGAATTGGGAGATGTTCTTTTGCAAGTGCTGCTTCACGCGCAGATTGGTGAAGATGATGGCTACTTCACAATTAACGATGTCATTCGTGCGATTACCGAAAAAATGATTAGAAGACATCCGCATGTTTTTGGTGATGTATCTGTTCATTCGGCAGCTGATGTCATGCGAAATTGGGAAGAAATAAAGCGGACGGAGAAAAAGGCAGAGGAACAAAACGAATCAATTTTAGACGGTATTCCAAAAGAACTGCCAAGCCTTTACAGAGCCTATGAACTTCAGAAAAAAGCCGCAAAAGTTGGCTTTGACTGGGAGGAAATTGGGCCGATGTGGGCGAAAGTAAAAGAGGAGCTTGCTGAATTTCAAAATGAAGCAGCAGCCGGTAATAAAGAAAAGCTTGAAAAGGAATTCGGTGATATTATTTTTGCACTTGTGAATATTGCTCGCTTTTATAAAATTGATCCAGAAGAAGGTTTGCGGGCAACAAATTTTAAATTTTATAATCGTTTTCGTTTTATTGAGGAGACAGTTAAACAAAAAGGTTATGATATTACAACGATGTCGCTTGAAGAGTTAGATGCCATATGGGAAGTGGCAAAGAAGCATCATCTTTAAATATTTTCAAAAAAAAGGGTGAGTTTTGGCATGGAAATGCGCTTAGATAAGTTTTTAAAAGTTTCAAGACTAATAAAACGAAGAACATTGGCAAAGGAAGTTGCTGACCAAGGAAGAATCTCGATTAATGGAAATCAAGCAAAAGCAAGTTCAACCGTTAAAGTTGGCGATGAGTTGGCAATTAAATTTGGCCAAAAGCTAGTCACTGTGAAAATTGAAGCGATTAAAGATACGACAAAAAAAGAAGAAGCCGCATCGATGTACACAGTTTTGAAGGAAGACCACTCCGTTTTTTAGGGTGGTTTTTCTTTTTTGCCTATAAAAGTAATGCTTGGTCTAAATTGTTTTTTTCTATCATATAGTTGAATAGAGGACTTGTGCGTCTAGCGAAAAGGTCCAAAAGTCCCTTTACAATTACTATTCATTACATTTACTATAGGAGGACAAAGTGATGGATCATTATTATGATATGGGAAATTCAAATAAGGGAACGACTCCCCAGCATGATGTCGTTATGAGAGGTAGAAGGACATTAGAAATATCGGGTGTAAAGCAAGTAGAAAGCTTTGATAATGAGGAATTTCTGTTAGAAACCGTTATGGGCTTTTTAGTGATTCGCGGCGAAAACCTACAGATGAAAAATCTTGATGTTGATAAAGGTGTTGTATCTATTAAAGGAAAGGTCTCTGCGTTTTCCTATATTGATGACCACCATGGGGAGAAAGCTAAAGGATTCTTTAGCAAGTTATTCAAATGAGTTTAACAATCCAGTTCAATACGATGATTGCCATGATTATAATGGGTGCATGGTTAGGGGCTGCACTTGATACATATGGTCGCTTCTTAAAGCGACCTAAGCGAGCCTCATGGTTCCTGTTTGTTAATGATATTTTGTTCTGGGTTGTACAGGCCTTGCTCTTTTTTTATGTACTTTTACATGTAAATGAGGGACAGCTTCGCTTTTATATAATTCTCGCAATTTTATGCGGATTTGCTGCTTATCAAAGCCTATTGAAAAATATATATGTAAAGCTATTAGAGTCTGTTATTAAAGCTTCCATTTGGACGTATCAGTTTATTCATCGAATCATTATTAATTTAATTGTACGTCCAGTCAAAATGTTAATTCAATTTTTATTAGTAACCATTATTTTTTTAGGAAATGTCATTGTTAAAATACTAAAGCTCGTATTTTTCATTATATATACGCCAATAAAATGGGTTTTTCAAATTTTGTGGCGATTTATGCCGCAAAAGTTCACAATATTTTTAAGAAGAATAGCAGGGTTTTTTATTAGAAGGAAGAATAATATAGTAAAATGGTGGAAGAGTTTCCGAAATTAGGGAGGGCAGTTGTGATGGAACCACTGCGAAGTCGTAAAATAACTACACTTCATTCCAATTACATAGATGAGCAAAAAGAACAGCAGCAAGAACTTAAGAGAAAGCGACGTGGTCTTTATCGCAGGTTAACAGTAATGGGGGTCATTGCTGTTGCTGCTTGTTATATCATCAGTTCCATTCTGCTTTCACAAACAGATGTTTTACAGAAAAAGGTTGAGGAAAAAATAGAGTTTGAAAAAAAATATGCTAATTTAAAGAAACAAGAGAAAAATCTCCGCGCGGAAAAGGTGAAGCTAAATGATAATGAATATGTTGCAAAGCTAGCGCGAAGTGAATATTTTCTATCAGAAGAAGGAGAAATCATTTTCAAGCTACCAAATGATAAAGAGTCATCATATTGACCGTCTTTTTTTGATTTAGTATAATGATAACAAAATGATTTTTAACAATTCAAGGAGGAGCATTTTTTTTATGTCAATTGAAGTGGGCAGCAAGTTACAAGGAAAGGTAACAGGAATCACCAATTTTGGCGCGTTTGTAGAGCTGCCAGAGGGTTCAACAGGTCTTGTTCATATTAGTGAAGTTGCTGATAATTATGTGAAAGATATAAATGAGTTCTTAAAAGTTGGCGACGAGGTAATGGTCAAAGTTTTAAATGTTGAGAAGGACGGTAAAATTGGATTATCAATCAAAAAGGCAAAAGAACAAGAGGAAACAGTTGCTTCTGAACGGCCACAACGTCAGCAACGCCCGCAGCGTTCACGAAATTCAAAGCCTGATAAGCGCAGTGGTGGAACTGTCGAGAATTTTGAATCAAAAATGTCTCGCTTCTTAAAGGATAGTGAAGATCGCTTAGCATCATTGAAGCGCCACACAGAATCAAAACGCGGCGGCCGTGGCGCGAGAAGAGGATAGAACGACGGAGTACTAGCACTTGCTATTAATTTTTAAAGCAAGTTTATATACAAATAATGGAAAGGCAAGCACCCAGTTTGGGTGCTTTAATTTTTTTGCTGTTTTTAGTATTTTGTTTTGGTACCTGCATATGATAGTAGAGATTAGGAAGTTATAATAACTTTTATTCAAGGGGGATATGATTGTGTGGGTTTTAACGCAATATGCACAAGACAGCATTAAAATGTTCGAGTTTGAAAATAAGGAAGAGGCGAGGAAAGAGTACGAAAAAATGGGAGGAAACAAAGTTCTTTCTGAAGTAATTTATTTTACGGATTTTGCAGAGGCGGATCTTATGAAAGAGCAACAATTATCATTTTCCTGAAATTGAAGGAAGCAGGGGACGATTCCCCCTGCTTCCTTTCTTTTCGCTAAATTCGACTACAGCAAATAGACAATTTTAATACTATGTTTATGTTGTTTCAAATTTTTATAGACGACAATACACATTTTCCAACAAAACACGTAAGGAATTGCAATGAAGCGGGTTACTTTTTTGACAAGCGAACATAAAAATGAGTCGAATAGTTTTTCTGCACTACCCTGATGATTTGACAAAAAAATAAAAATCACTGTGGTTTAATAGGAGACAATTATTTCTAGTCAGGGGAGTGTATTGAAATGCAAAAAGTAGAAAGGGAGTTGATTTTTCAGCCGCAAACCCGGGGGACAATGGAAGGTTGGTTGGACCGTTTAGGAACAAAGCTGGAACATCTTTTCATTAAAAAGGGTTTACTACTAGTAATTGTCGGCTTTTTACTTGGACGAGCATTAATTTTAGCGAAAATAGCGCCATTTGCATTGCCGTATTTTGCAGCTGTCTTTTTAATGAGAAGGGGAAAAACGGGACAAGCTGCAATTGCTGTCGTTCTTGGTGCATTATCAACATCGATTCCTAGCGGCGGTTTTACATTTGCTTCTATTGGGGCGTTTTTTATTTTTTACATTATTTTCTCAAAAATAAGCTCTAATCAAGTAAAGCTGCTTCCAACAATTGTTTTTGTTGCCAGTTTGGCAACAAGGCTGTTATTAACATATGTATTAAATCATGAGCTTTTCTACTACGATGTCATGATGGGCTTCGTAGAAGCGGGTTTAAGCTTTATTTTGACATTAATTTTTATTCAAAGTGTACCTTTAATAACAGCACGACGCAGGAAACAAGCTTTAAAGAATGAGGAAATCATTTGTTTAATCATTCTTTTGGCTTCTGTTTTAACAGGTACGATTGGTTGGTCTATTTATGATATTTCGGTTGAACATGTTTTATCAAGATATTTAGTGTTGTTATTCGCTTTTACTGGTGGGGCTGCGATTGGTTCTACTGTTGGTGTCGTCACTGGTTTAATTTTAAGCTTGGCGAATGTTGCTAGCCTTTATCAAATGAGTTTACTAGCCTTTTCCGGCCTTTTAGGTGGCCTTCTAAAGGATGGAAAAAAGATTGGTGTCGGAATCGGCTTGTTGATCGGAACATTATTAATTGGTTTATATGGGGAAGGCACAACAGATCTTTTGCCTACGATAATGGAGTCTTGTATGGCGATGGTGCTATTCTTTTTAACGCCGCGGCAAGTGTTCGTGAAGATTGCTAAGTTTATTCCTGGTACGGAGGAGCATGCACAGGAACAACAGCAATATATGCGAAAAATTAGGGATGTAACCGCTAAACGTGTTGAACAATTTTCAAATTTGTTTCAAGCACTTTCGAATAGCTTTAATTACCATGGGCTAGTTAGGAATGAAGATGATGATCATCGTGAGATTGATTATTTCCTAAGCAATGTTACCGAAAAAACTTGCCAAACTTGTTTTCGAAAAGCAAAATGCTGGGAAGACAACTTTACTACAACATATGATTATATGGTTGCGATTATGCATGATTGTGAAAAAAATGGTACGAAAACTTCAAATCGTTTATTGCAAAGAGACTGGGACAAGCATTGTGTCAAAGGTGCAAAGGTTTATGAGGAAATTAAGCAAGAGTTATCTTTTTACCACGCCAACCAAAGGCTAAAAAAGCAAGTAAAGGAAAGCAGGAAATTAGTAGCGGACCAACTATTAGGTGTCTCACAAGTGATGGATGATTTTGCAAAAGAGATTCAAAGGGAACGGGAAAATCACCAACACCAAGAGGAGCAAATTGTCGAAGCCTTGGCTGGAATGGGCATTGAACTTGGACAAATTGATATATATAGCTTAAAGTTTGGCAATGTAGATATTGAATTAAGTATTCCATATTGCCATGGCACTGGTGAAGCTGAAAAGGTGATTGCCCCAATGTTATCCGATATATTAGGAGAAACAATTGTTGTACGAAAAGAAGAATGTGCCCCATTTCCACAAGGGTTTTGTCAAGTAGCGTTAGGTTCATCAAAAGCGTTTATTGTAGAAACCGGTGTGGCCCATGCAGCTAAAGGTGGGGCATTTGTATCAGGAGATTGTTATTCAACGATTGAATTAGGAGCAGGCAAATATGCTATCGCGATAAGTGATGGAATGGGTAATGGCGAGAGGGCTTTTTTGGAGAGCAATGAAACGATTGTGTTGCTCCGAAAGATTTTGCAGTCTGGCATTGAAGAAAAAGTAGCCATTAAGTCTGTAAATTCAGTTTTATCACTACGGACAACAGATGAAATTTTCTCAACATTAGATTTGGCGATGATTGACCTCCAGGATGCCAATGTAAAATTTCTTAAAATCGGCTCAGCGCCGAGCTTTATTAAAAGAGGAGATATTGTTAAAAAAATTGAAGCAAGCAATTTGCCAATTGGCATTATTCAAGATTTCGAGGTAGATGTTGTTAGTGATCAGTTGAAATCTGGTGATTTATTAGTGATGATGAGCGATGGTGTGTTTGAAGGGCCATCACATGTGGAAAACTACGATGTTTGGATGAAAAGAAAGTTGAAGGAAATTGCAACAGATGATCCACAGGCCATTGCTGATATTTTATTGGAGGAGGTTATCCGCACGAGCGGGCAAATTAAAGATGATATGACCGTCATTGTAGCGAAAGTGAAGCATAATATCCCAAAATGGGCTTCTATTCCGGTGTATTCTAGTAAAAAGGCACTATAGTGTATATTTCCCTTTTTATTCGTTAAAAATGGTAACAGATTATGATGGAGGAGATAACGAATGAAAAAAGGGACATTAAAACAAATTTTACTTATTACGGATGGGTGCTCGAATTCAGGAGAAGATCCAGTAGCAATGGCGGCCCTTGCAAAAGAGCAGGGAATAACGGTAAATGTGATTGGCGTAGTGCTAAATGATTCTGTCGGTGACCAAGGTAAATATGAAATAGACGCGATTGCGATGAGCGGGGGCGGCATAAGTCAGATTGTCTATGCCCAACAGCTTTCGCAAACCGTGCAAATGGTAACGAGAAAAGCGATGACGCAAACTCTTCAAGGTGTTGTAAATTCAGAACTAAAGCATATTCTTGGTAATCAAAGTTCAATCGAAGATCTCCCACCAGAAAAACGCGGTGAGGTGATGGAAGTAGTTGATGAACTTGGCGAAACTGTTAATTTGGAAGTATTAATTTTAGTAGATAGTAGCGGAAGTATGCGGGATAAAATACCAACTGTAAAGGAGGCATTATTTGATTTATCAATTAGTTTAAATTCAAGAATTGGTCAAAATCGTTTTTCGATGTTTGCTTTCCCGGGAAAGCGGGATGAGGTTGATAAAATACTAGATTGGACGCCGAAGCTAGATTCAATCTCAAGCGTTTTTCCAAGATTAACGTCAGGTGGTATTACCCCAACAGGGCCTGCTATTCGTGAGGCAATTCAATACTTTACTAAGAAGAAACCACGTTCATTAAGGAGCTGGATTTCTCGTGATGATGAATACATCGAAGAAACCGGCCTATAATGTAACGCCAGGCACTATTATCGAAGGCAAGTGGCATCGTAAAAGCTATTTTGTTGTTAAGTCTCTAGGATATGGGGCAACGGGAAGCGTTTATTTGGTGAAAGGGAGGGAAGGTTTAGTTGCCTTAAAAATAAGTGACGATAGTATGGCGATTACTTCTGAAGTAAATGTGCTCCGTCACTTTTCTAAGGTCCAAGGCTGCCTTGGGCCTTCTTTGCTTGATGTGGATGATTGGGTGTTGCCAGGAGGTAGAATTGTTCTTCCATTTTATGTAATGGAATATTTAAAAGGGCTTGATTTTTTATCATTTATAAAGAAGAATGGTCAGGAGTGGCTAGGTGTCCTTGTACTACAGCTTTTATCAGATTTAGAGCAACTTCATCAAGCAGGATGGGTCTTCGGTGATTTAAAGCCGGATAATCTGCTTGTTGTCGGTCCACCACCAAAAGTCAGATTGCTCGATGTTGGCGGAACAACAATAAAGGGCCGCTCCATTAAGGAATTTACGGAGTTTTATGATCGTGGCTATTGGAATTTAGGCTCACGGAAAGCGGAACCTTCCTATGATTTATTTGCGGTTGCGATGATTATACTGAACACAGCTTATCCACACCGTTTTTCAAAAAAAGGGGAGGTAGGCGATTACTATTCACAGCTAGTTAGGGCCATCCAAACAGCATCGTCATTAAGAAAATACGAAAATGTGATGGTCAAAGCCATTAAAGGACGTTATCTTTCTGCACGGGAAATGAGGTCTGATTTAATAGTAGCAATCAGCCCCCAGTACAATAGGAATAAGGCGGTGGCTCCTCCGGTAAATAAAAAGATAAATTACTCTAAATTCATCCCAAAGCAAGAGGTTATTCCAAAGTCAACTAGAAATAAATTTAAGGGTGTCATTGAAACGATTATTATTGCTGTTTTTTTACTTGTTGCCTACTTTCTTTATATTGCTGGACAAATCATGTAATTTTTCTGTTAAAATATACTACTGAAATGAATATAATTTTTATAAAGGAAGATTAATAATGAAGCGTGAAAAAGTTGAGCAATTTATTGAAAAGCATAGGCTGTTAACGAAGGAATCCGTCGTTGTAGTCGGTGTTTCAGGAGGATCGGATTCGATTGCCCTGCTTCATTATTTGTGGACGATAAAAGACAAATGGGCTTTAACAATCATCGCTGCTCATGTTGATCACATGTTTCGGGGAGAGGAATCTTATCAGGACTTACTTTTTGTGAAGGCATTTTGTGAGGACTATCATATTCAGTTCGAAGGTACTTCCGTTGATGTACCTGCCTATATGAAGATGCACAATGTAAGCGTACAGGTTGCAGCGCGGGAATGTAGGTATGATTTTTATAATAGAGTTTTAGAAAAATATAATGCAGATTATTTGGCATTGGCACATCATGGTGATGATCAGGTGGAAACAATGCTAATGAGAATGGTGCGCGGCAGCTACGGCAAAGCTTTGGCAGGAATACCTGTAAGGCGCGATTTTCACAGAGCGACAATTATCCGTCCATTCTTATGTTTGACTAAGGTAGAAATAGAACAATATATAGATGAATGTAATCTCTCCTATCGGCTTGACCCTAGCAATAAGCAAGATGATTATCAAAGAAATCGATTTCGACACCATATTCTTCCTTTACTGAAAAAAGAAAACCCGAACGTTTCGGAGCGGTTTCAGGCTATAAGTGAATTATTATTTGAAGACCAAAAGCTGTTAGATGAGTACGCAGCGCGGGAATTAGAGAAGATAATAATTGAGAAAACGGGGACAAAAGCAGTCTTCCTTATAAATAAGTTTCAAGACATGCCTATTTCTTTACAAAGAAGGGCTATTCATCTAATATTAAAATATCTTTATAAAGGAATCCCTTCCAATTTAGCTACAATACATATTAATCAACTATTATCGTTGCTAAATCATAAACATCCTTCAGGTACATTACATTTTCCAAAAGGCATGATTGTAATAAAGTCCTATAACGAATGTACATTAACAATTGAAAAGGATGAAAAGCAGCAATTATTTTTTTCTTATTCTTTATCAGTGCCGGGGGAAGTTTATATAACAGAGGATTCTTCAATAAAAGCTGAATGGATTCAGTCTATTCCGGAAAACATAGACGGAATTGATTTTTTTATCTGTAATCCTGAAGAAATTGCCTTTCCACTACATATTCGCAATCGAAAGACGGGCGACAGGATGACCTTAAAAGGAATGAGTGGAACGAAAAAAATTAAAGATATTTTCATTGATGAAAAGCTTCCAAGGGACAAAAGAGATTCTTGGCCAATTGTTGAAGATGCAAATGGTCAAATACTTTGGCTTCCATTATTAAAAAAATCAGCCTTTTCCTTGAGGAAACAACATAGTGAACAGTGTAAGAGTCATTATTTTTTATTATTACAATACATAGTGTACAACCAAGAGCTCTAGGAGGAACAAGGAATGAAGCATGATATTAAAGAGGTACTTATTTCAGAAGGGGAGATTCAAAATAGGATTAAAGAACTTGGAGCTATTTTGACTGAGGAATATCAAGATCGGTTTCCGTTGGTGATTGGCGTATTAAAAGGCGCGGTTGCTTTTATGAGCGATATTGTCAAAAATATGAACATCCATCTTGAAATGGACTTCATGGATGTTTCAAGCTATGGAAGCTCAACTGTTTCATCTGGTGAGGTTAAAATAGTGAAAGACTTAAATACATCTGTTGAAGGTCGGGATATTATTATTGTTGAGGATATTATTGATAGTGGTCTTACATTAAATTATCTCGTCGAACTTCTTCATTATCGCAAAGCTAAATCAATTAAGATTGTAACATTACTTGATAAACCAACAGGTCGTAAAGTTGATCTTAATGCTGATTTAGTTGGTTTCAATGTACCAAATGCGTTCGTCGTCGGCTATGGATTAGACTATGCTGAGAAATATCGTAATCTTCCTTATATCGGTGTTTTAAAGCCTGAGGTTTACGAAAGTTAGTAATTTCGCGCTATAATAGAAAAAATATCCTTTTTATAATTGTAATTTGTTGTGTTTTTTTAATTTTGTATGGTACCATTTACTATAGTTTGTTTGCTTCGCAGGAGGAGGTAAGTGATGAATCGGATCTTCCGTAATACAATTTTCTATTTATTAATTTTCTTGGTTGTTATCGGAGTAGTAAGCTTCTTTAGTGGCACTGGTCAAAAACAAGAACAACTAACATATGACCAATTCATGTCCCACGTAGAAAAAGGCGATATAAAGTCAATAACAATACAACCGGAAAGACTAGTATATGAAATAAGGGGCCAGCTAAAATCATATAGTGAAGGCCAATATTTCGTTTCATATGTTCTTCAAACAGAGACGGCTTCAAATTTCATCGAAATGATAAGGCAAAGTGGTGCTAAAGTTGAACCTTTACCAGCTGAAGAAACGAGCGGGTGGGTAACCTTCTTTACATCGATTATTCCTTTTATCATTATCTTTATTTTGTTCTTTTTCTTGCTAAATCAAGCCCAAGGTGGCGGAAGCCGGGTTATGAACTTTGGTAAGAGTAAGGCAAAGCTTTATAGTGAAGAAAAGAAAAAGGTTCGTTTTAAAGATGTTGCCGGTGCAGATGAAGAAAAGCAAGAACTTGTTGAAGTTGTAGAATTTTTAAAAGACCCACGCAAATTTGCAGCATTAGGGGCTCGTATTCCAAAAGGTGTTCTGCTTGTCGGACCTCCGGGAACTGGTAAGACGCTACTTGCTCGTGCTGTTGCAGGTGAAGCAGGAGTGCCGTTTTTCTCTATAAGTGGTTCGGACTTTGTGGAAATGTTTGTCGGTGTCGGTGCCTCACGTGTTCGCGATTTATTTGAAAATGCGAAAAAGAACGCACCATGTATAATTTTCATTGACGAAATCGATGCTGTCGGTCGTCAACGTGGCGCTGGCCTTGGCGGTGGTCATGATGAACGTGAACAAACATTGAACCAGTTACTTGTTGAAATGGATGGTTTTGGTGCGAATGAGGGTATCATTATTATTGCGGCAACAAACCGCCCTGATATTCTAGACCCAGCGTTACTACGTCCTGGTCGATTTGACCGTCAAATTACAGTCGACAGACCAGATGTAAAAGGTCGGGAAGCGGTTTTAGGCGTCCATGCTAAAAATAAACCGTTGGCAGAGGATGTAAATCTAAAAACTATCGCATTACGTACACCTGGATTTTCAGGTGCTGATCTTGAAAATCTGTTAAATGAAGCAGCGCTTGTCGCCGCAAGATTCGATAAAAAGGTGATTACGGTTGAGGATATTGATGAAGCGATTGACCGTGTCATTGCCGGGCCGGCAAAAAAGAGCAGGGTAATTTCTGAAAAAGAACGTAAAATCGTTGCTTATCATGAGGCGGGACATACAATTATTGGGGTTGTGCTCGAAGAAGCGGACATGGTCCACAAGGTCACCATCGTTCCGCGCGGGCAAGCAGGTGGATATGCTGTTATGCTTCCGAAAGAAGACCGTTATTTTATGACAAAACCAGAGCTGCTTGATAAAATTACCGGTTTGCTTGGCGGACGTGTCGCTGAGGAGATTGTGCTTGGTGATGTAAGTACAGGTGCTCATAACGACTTTCAAAGAGCAACAAGTATTGCCCGGAAAATGGTAACAGAGTATGGTATGAGTGACAAACTTGGACCAATGCAATTCGGGAACGCATCTAGTGGTCAAGTATTCCTAGGCCGCGATATAAATAATGAGCAAAACTATAGTGATGCGATTGCCCATGAAATTGATATGGAAATTCAACGTATTATTAGAGAATGCTATGATAAGGCTAAGAGAATTTTAACTGAACATTCCGAGCAGCATCATTTAATTGCAAAAACACTGCTAGAAATTGAAACGTTGGATGCAGAACAAATTAGGCACTTATTTGATCATGGAACATTGCCTGAAGGCAACAATGGAAAAGAGAAGACTCCAACTTCATCTAAAGATGAAACTACGAAAGATGACGTGATTGTTAACATCAATACAAAAAATGATGATAACGAACCGCCGAAAGAGTAATTTTTAAAAATGAGGCTGACCCCTATGTTTTGGGTTAGCCTCATTTTTAGCTCCTATTTCGAAAGCGTTGTAAAAATCTTGATACAGGGTGATGATATATGATTTTTGTTTTTGATGTTGGAAATACAAATACAGTACTCGGTGTCTTTGATGGCGAAGTTTTAAAGCATCATTGGAGAATTGAAACAAGCCGACATAAAACGGAAGATGAGTATGGGATGATAATTAAGGAGTTATTTACCCATGTCGGAATTAAATCTACCGATATTAGCGGCATCATTATTTCCTCCGTTGTTCCGCCGATTATGTTTTCATTAGAAAGAATGTGTGAAAAATACTTTCATATTACCCCGATGATTGTAGGACCTGGTATTAAAACGGGATTAAATATCAAGTACGATAATCCGAAAGAGGTTGGTGCAGATCGGATTGTCAATGCGGTGGCAGGCATTCATCAATATGGGGCTCCGTTAATTATTGTTGATTTTGGTACCGCTACAACATATTGCTACATCGACGAGGACAAGCATTACGTGGGGGGGGCAATCGCGCCGGGAATTAATATTTCTACAGAGGCTTTATATACAAAGGCAGCTAAATTACCTCGTATTGAAATTGCTAAACCAAATGGAGTCGTTGGCAAAAATACAGTCCATGCAATGCAGGCAGGTATTTTGTATGGTTATGTTGGTCAGGTTGAGGGAATTGTAAGAAGGATGAAGGAACAAGCCGTCGCCGCGCCAAAGGTTATCGCAACAGGTGGATTGGCACCGCTTATTGCCAAGGAATCAGATGCCATTGATATCGTTGATCCATTTTTAACATTAAAGGGCTTGCAAATGATTTTTGCCCGTAACCAAGCCGGTGAAAGGAGTAAACTCGATGTCTGATTATTTAATAAAAGCATTGGCTTATGACGGCCAAGTGAGAGCGTATGGTATTAATTCAACAGAAACGGTTTCTGAAGGGCAAAGGCGCCATGATACATGGGCTACTGCATCAGCAGCACTTGGACGCGCAATGACCGCGGCAACAATGATGGGAGCGATGTTAAAAGGGGACGATAAAATTACCGTAAAAATTGAGGGCGGCGGTCCAATTGGCGCCATTCTTGTTGATGCCAACGCAAGAGGCGAGGTGCGCGGCTATGTTTCAAATCCACATGTTGACTTTGAATTAAATGAACATGGAAAATTAGATGTTACTAGAGCAGTCGGTAATACTGGCTTTTTATCTGTCGTAAAGGATTTAGGGATGCGTGAACATTTCACAGGCCAAGTACCGCTTGTATCAGGTGAATTAGGTGAAGATTTTACATATTATTTTGCTGCTTCTGAACAAGTACCATCTGCAGTCGGGGTAGGTGTATTGGTAAATCCAGACCATTCTATCTTGGCAGCTGGAGGATTCATTATTCAGTTACTGCCAGGGACAAGCGATGAAACGATTGATAAAATTGAAAAACAAATTAATTCGATTCCGCCCATTTCCAAGTTAATTCAAGATGGATTGACACCAGAAGAAATTTTAGAAAAATTACTTGGTGAAATAAAAATTTTAGAAAAAATGCCTGTTTCGTTTAAATGCACATGCTCAAAGGAAAGACTAGCTAATGCGATTGTGAGTTTAGGGGCGGATGAAATAAAAGCAATGATTGAAGAGGATGGCAAGGCAGATGCCCATTGTAACTTCTGTAATGAGGAATATCATTTTACGGTGGCAGACTTAACAGAGCTTTTAGAACGAAAAAACTATTGACAATAATTAAGAATACTGATAAGGTTTACTTATTAAATCTTAAATACCGATATAATTACTTGGAATTGGAGTGGGACGAATGCGAGTAGCGAACTCTATTGATGAATTAATTGGATTTACACCGATTGTTAAGCTTAATCGTTTAACTAGTGAGAATGATGCAGATGTATATGTAAAATTAGAGTATTTTAATCCTGGCAGCAGTGTAAAAGACCGGATTGCCTTAGCGATGATTAATGCTGCCATTGAAAAAGGAGATTTAAAAGAAGGAAGTACAATTGTTGAACCAACTAGTGGTAACACAGGGATTGGTTTAGCGATGGTTGCCGCTGCAAAAGGATTAAGAGCAATTCTTGTAATGCCAGATACGATGAGCTTGGAAAGACGCAATCTTCTTCGTGCTTATGGTGCAGAGCTTGTGTTAACGCCTGGAGCTGAAGGTATGAAGGGTGCGATTGCCAAAGCGGAAGAACTTGCAAAAGAAAACGGTTATTTTATGCCGCAACAATTCAATAATGAAGCAAATCCGCAAATTCACCGTGAAACAACGGGAAAAGAAATTGCTGAACAAATGGATCAATTGGATGCTTTTGTTGCTGGAATTGGAACTGGTGGTACGATTACTGGTGCGGGTGAAGTTTTGAAAGAGAAATTTCCAGATGTTAAAATCTTTGCTGTAGAGCCAACGGATTCACCGGTTTTATCTGGAGGAAAACCAGGTCCTCACAAAATCCAAGGAATTGGAGCTGGCTTTGTTCCTACGGTTTTAAATACAAATGTTTATGATGAAATATTAAAAATTGACAATGAAGAAGCATTTGAGCATGCCCGCCGTGCCGGAAAAGAAGAAGGTGTATTATGCGGGATTTCTGCAGGCGCTGCTATTGCGGGAGCCCTAAAGGTAGCGAAGCAATTAGGTAAAGGAAAGAAAGTTTTAGCGATTATTCCGGACAATGGAGAGCGTTATTTAAGTACAGCACTTTATCAGTTTGAAGATTAATGGTCGTGTCGAAAGATTATTTTGATAAAAACAGTCCTTTTTGCTAATAAGGACTGTTTTTTTTGCATGAAGTTTATTACAATGAAGTGGCAAATATTTTTATGAGATGAGTTTAGAAAATGCTGAGTAGAGGTGAGTAAAGTGATTTTAATGATTGATAATTATGATTCGTTCACGTTTAATTTAGTGCAATATTTAGGCAAATTAGGGCAGGAGCTTGTTGTAAAAAGGAATGATGAAATTAATACCCGGGAAATAGAGGAAATGGATCCGAACATTTTAATGATATCGCCTGGACCGTGTACTCCGAATGAAGCGGGAATTAGTATGGAAGCGATTCGGACGTTTGCTGGAAGGATTCCAATTTTCGGCGTATGTTTAGGACATCAGTCGATTGCACAAGTGTTTGGCGGCGACGTCGTCAGGGCAGAGCGTCTTATGCATGGGAAGACATCTGAAATTTTCCATGATGGGAAAACAGTATTTGCAAATATAGCACAGCCTATAACTGTTGCCAGATATCATTCTTTAATTGTGAAAAAAGAAACGCTGCCAGACTGTTTCGAGGTTTCGGCATGGACGGCGGATGATGAAATTATGGCAATCCGCCATAAAGAGCTACCGATTGAAGGAGTGCAATTTCATCCAGAATCGATTATCACCTCCTATGGGAAAGAGATGCTTCGGAATTTTATCGAAACGTACAATCAGAAAGTACATCAGGGTCAAGTGTAAAACTTGAGCTGATTTGGAACAATAAAATTGAGTCTTTATACAATGTAGACCAGATGCTTAAGCAAATGGTCTTTCATTGTTTATGAAAGGATTTGAAAGAAATGGAAACAAGAAGGCCGTTGTATATTACTTGTGGCGGTAAAAAGCTTGATATGAACAGTAAGACATGGATTATGGGGATTTTGAATGTTACTCCAGATTCTTTTTCAGATGGCGGTCGCTATAATAGTGAAGAGAAGGCGTTATTTCAAGCGGAACGGATGATAAATGAGGGTGCTGATATTATTGATGTTGGCGGCGAGTCGACAAGGCCCGGCTACGAAAGAATAAGTGATGATGAGGAAATAAGCCGGGTTGTTCCGATTATTAAAGCATTGAAAAAGAAAATCAATAAACCGTTGTCGGTTGATACATATAAGTCTGAGGTTGCAATCCATGCGGTGGAGGCTGGAGCGGATATTATTAATGATATTTGGGGAGCGAAAGCAGATCCAAGAATGGCAAAGGTTGCTGCCCATTATAATGTGCCAATTATTCTTATGCATAACAGAGATAATATGAACTATCAGAACTTTCTGGAAGACTTAATCGCTGATGTGCGAGAAAGCATCGCCATCGCCAAAAATGCCGGTGTTCGCGATGAAAATATTATTATTGACCCAGGCTTTGGCTTTGCCAAAAACTATGAGCATAGTTTAGAATTGATGCGTAATTTAAATTTATTAGTTGATTTAGGTTATCCTGTCTTGTTAGCAACCTCAAGAAAAAGATTTATAGGTACTGCTTTAGAATTACCTGTAAATGAAAGGGTTGAAGGTACTGGGGCAACAATTTGTCTCGGCATCGAAAGAGGCTGTCATATCGTCAGAGTCCATGATGTTAAGGAAATAACGAGAATGGCAAGAATGATGGATGCAATGTTAGGAAAACCAACTAAGGTGATGTCAAATGGATAAAATCTATTTAAATAAAATGGAGTTTTATGGTTATCACGGCGTATTGCCAGAGGAAAATCGACTCGGGCAACGATTTATTGTTGACCTCGTTTTAGAGTTGGATTTATTAAAAGCTGGGCACACGGATGACCTTAATGAAACGGTAAATTATGCAGAAGTCTATATAATTACGAAGGAAGTGCTTGAAGGCCCTCCTTATCAATTAATTG
The DNA here is from genome assembly GCA_012842745.1 of Bacillus sp. (in: firmicutes). Lineage (NCBI taxonomy): Bacteria > Bacillati > Bacillota > Bacilli > Caryophanales > Bacillaceae > Bacillus > Bacillus sp. (in: firmicutes). The sequence goes on from DUSF01000062.1 coordinate 48,222, forward strand.
AAAAAGTGGCAGAACAATTGGCGCAATCGCTATTAACCGCTTTTTCCCAAATTGCTTTTTGTACAGTTAAACTTATCAAGCCGGACCCGCCGATACGAGGTCATTATGAATCTGTTGCCATTGAAATTCGAAGGGGAAGAACATGAATAATATTGCATACATCTCACTTGGTACAAATCAAGGGAATCGAAGGCGGTTTCTAGAGGTGGCCATAAACATGTTGGATGGACACCAGAATATTTTCATAAGTGATTTTTCGTCTATTTATGAAACAGAGCCAATTGGTTATACTGAACAACCGAAGTTTTTGAATATGGTTGTGAAGTTAAAAACCTCTTTAACCGCATTTGACTTACTGGCAGTTACACAAAATATTGAGAATGAGCTTGGTCGAACGAGAGAGATTCGTTGGGGTCCACGAACAATTGACCTTGACATTTTGCTTTTTAATAATGAAAATATAAATTCGGAGCAGTTAATTGTTCCACATCCACGAATGTTTGAACGAGCTTTTGTTATGATTCCTTTGCTCGAAATTAATAAGGAGCTATTATCACAATATAAGCTTGATGTTGATTCTTTTCAGAAAGATCAAGGTATATCGTTATACATCGAGCGCAAGTAAAGTACTTCAACAGTAAAGAGGTGACTGTAATGTTTAAAATAGGCGATATTAAGTTGAAGAACCAAGTTGTTTTAGCGCCAATGGCAGGGGTATGCAATGCAGCCTTCCGCCTAATCGTAAAAGAATTTGGAGCAGGACTTGTATGTGCGGAAATGGTCAGCGATAAAGCGATTTTATATAAAAATGAAAAAACAATGGACATGCTTTATATTGATGAGCGTGAAAAGCCTTTAAGTCTACAAATCTTTGGCGGCGAAAAAGAAACTCTTGTTGAAGCTGCTAAATTTGTAGAGAAAAATACGACAGCTGACATTATTGATATCAATATGGGTTGCCCTGTCCCGAAGATTATTAAAAGCGACGCTGGTGCAAAATGGCTTTTAGATTCAAATAAAATTTATGAGATGGTTGCGGCGGTTGTTGATGCTGTGGAAAAGCCGGTTACGGTAAAAATGCGAATGGGTTGGGATGACAACCATATTTATGCTGTTGAGAATGCCCAAGCTGTAGAACGGGCTGGGGGAAAAGCGGTGTCACTGCATGGCCGGACTCGTGTGCAAATGTATGAAGGAAAAGCGAACTGGGATATTATTAAGCAAGTAAAAGATGCAGTAAATATCCCGGTTATTGGAAATGGTGATGTGAAAACTCCTGAGGATGCCAAAAGAATGCTAGACATGACAGGTTGCGACGGGGTGATGATTGGCCGGGCTGCACTTGGCGACCCATGGATGATTTATCGAACAGTTCATTACCTAGAAACAGGTGAGTTAATGGCACCTCCGTCTCCACAGGAAAAAATTAAAGTATGTATGCTCCATGCTGACCGCTTAATTAATCTGAAAGGTGAAAAAGTTGGTATAATGGAAATGCGCAAGCATGCTTCATGGTATTTAAAAGGGCTGCGCGGAAATGCTAAAGTACGCAATGCCATAAATGAATGTGAGGCAAGAGCAGAATTGGAATCTTTACTTCAGGAATATATATCGTTTCTGGAAGAAAGATATGATGAAGGTGTTCAGGTTGGATAAAGCTATTTGACACATTAATAACTCTACCATATAATACCGATGAGATTATTTTTATCTGATTACTGCCAGTACCCACTGGCAGTTTTTTATATTATTTGATTAACTTTATATATAACCTACCTTTGGAGAATAAGATGTGGAGATGATGAAATGAGTCATGAAGAATTAAACGATCAATTAATAGTAAGGCGCGAAAAGCTAGAGCAACTTCGAGACAAAGGTATTGACCCATTTGGTAAACGATTTGAGAGAACTGATTCTACTAAAACTCTAAAAGAACAATATGATCAGTTTACAAAAGAAGAACTTGCAGAAAAGACGATTGTAGTATCAATGGCAGGCAGAATTATGACGAAGCGCGGCAAAGGGAAGGCTGGGTTTGCCCATATTCAAGATTTACATGGCCAAGTACAAATTTACGTTCGCCAAGACACAGTAGGCGAGGAACAGTATGAAATTTTTGATAAAGCTGATTTAGGCGATATCGTCGGGGTAAGCGGGGAAGTATTTAAAACACATGTTGGGGAATTATCGATAAAAGTAAAAGAATTTACATTTTTATCAAAAGCACTTCGCCCGTTACCTGAAAAATACCACGGTTTAAAAGATATCGAGCAACGGTATCGTCAGCGCTATCTTGATTTAATTACAAGTATGGAAAGTAGAGAAACATTTGTAACTAGAAGTAAAATACTACAATCTATGCGTCGATATTTGGATGATAGAGGCTATCTTGAAGTTGAAACGCCAATGATGCATTCGATTGCTGGTGGTGCTGCAGCTAGACCGTTTATAACACATCATAATGCATTAGATATGCAATTATATATGCGTATTGCGATAGAATTACATCTGAAACGCCTCATTGTTGGCGGCATAGAGAAAGTTTACGAAATTGGCCGCGTTTTCCGCAATGAAGGAATCTCAACACGCCATAATCCGGAGTTTACGATGATTGAGCTTTATGAGGCTTATGCAGATTTCCATGATATTATGAACCTTACGGAAAACTTAATTGCTCATATTGCCAAAGATGTTCTTGGAACAACAACTGTCCAATACGGTGATAATGAAATAAATCTTGAGCCGAAATGGACTCGACTTCATATTGTGGATGCAATTAAAGAATATGTCGGTGTTGATTTCTGGAAGAAAATGAGCGATGAAGAAGCACGGGCATTAGCGAAAGAACACAATATTGAAATTAAAGATAATATGACATTTGGTCATATTGTGAATGAATTCTTTGAACAACGAGTAGAGGAAAAATTAATTCAACCAACGTTTATATACGGACACCCAGTAGAAATTTCACCATTAGCGAAGAAAAATGATGATGATGAACGTTTCACAGACCGATTTGAATTGTTTATAGTTGCTAGGGAACATGCGAATGCCTTTACAGAGTTGAATGACCCGATTGACCAAAAAGAAAGATTCGAAGCTCAATTAAAAGAAAGAGAAGAAGGAAACGATGAAGCTCACATGATGGATGAGGATTATATCGAAGCAATGGAGTACGGTATGCCTCCAACAGGTGGATTAGGAATCGGTATAGACCGTCTAGTAATGTTACTTACGAATTCTCCTTCGATTAGAGATGTATTATTATTCCCATTAATGCGCCATAGAGACTAAAGCTAAGGGACTTACACCATTTGTTCAATTATAATTCAGAAGACAAAGGTGCTAGTCCCTTTTTTCTTTTCTGCATCGATAAAAATACTTGATAATTATATTTGAAGCTGATATAGTATTAAACGTTGTCACAAAAATACTTTAAGATTTAACTATTAAAAAGTGTTGACAATGAATAGGCAATAATGATATATTGAAAAAGTCGCTGTTGAAAACAATGTCGAAAAAAGATTAAAAATCTTGTTGACTTCTATGAAACTACGCGATATAATTAAAAAGCCGCCAGAAATTGACGGCAAAACAAATGATATGTTCTTTGAAAACTAAACAAAATGTCAAGCGTGCAAAAAAAAGGTTGGATAGTAGAATCCAACAAGCAAGTCAGTAAAATTTTTGAGCAATCAAACCCTTTTTGGAGAGTTTGATCCTGGCTCAG
>DUSF01000063.1 GCA_012842745.1 Bacillus sp. (in: firmicutes)
CGCTTATTAAAATGCTGACTGGTTTAATTCAAACAAGCTCTGGAACAATAAAAATAAACGGAAAAGACATTGCTCCTTTCCAAAAAGAAGCAAAACAATATTTTTCCTATTTGCCAGAAATTATGGCGTTATACCCGCATTTAACAGCGAAGGAAACACTTCATTTTTTTGCAGAATTGCAGAAAATTCCCGAAAAAAATGAAGATGAAGTTCTTGAAATCGTCGGTTTAAGTGACCATAAAAATCAAAAAGTTGGAGATTTTTCGAAAGGGATGACACAAAGGATAGGCTTTGCAATTGCCTTATTGCCGAAATCACCACTGTTAATTTTAGATGAACCAACATCAGGATTAGACCCTTTCTGGGCAATCCAGTTCAAAAATGTAATGAAAAAATTAAATGAAGACGGAACAACGATTATTTTTGCTTCCCACATCTTAAGTGAAGTCGAGGATTTAGCTGATCGGGTTGCCATTATAAGTGATGGGGAAATTGTCGCCTTAGGCAGTATTCCAGAATTAAAAAGAAGGGCCAAAAATGAAGTGAAAATAAAAGCTTCGTTTCATCAGCCGATTGATGAAACGGAATTTAGGGAGAAATTTAATTATCCAATTGAAAGCCAAAAAGGCTTTTATATTATCTCGTGTAAGCATGATGAAAAACTGTCTGTTTTGAAAGCCTTACAGTCCTATGACGATATAAAGGATATCGAAATAAAAGAAATTACATTAGAGGATATATATCAGGAAATATTAACGAAAAGGTATATCCAAAAAACAGATATTTGAAGGTGAAAAAAATGATAAAAAAGTTGAAATATATAATAATCGCTTTTTCAGTAGTAGTAATTGCAGGCTGCAGTCAAAACAATGAAGCGGCAGTAAATAAAAATAATGAGAATGCTGCCAATGGGGCGGAAATAAAACAAGAACAAGTATATGCCAGTGTCGGTGGCAAGAAAATTACCGAAGAAGAAATTGATTACGAATGTTTTCGAGCGAAATTACAAAACGTTTTAGCAAATAAGGCAGGCCAAAACACATGCCCACCTGAAAAAACAATCATTACGCAAATTATTGAATTAAAGGCAATCGATTATTTGGCAGAAGAAAAAGGCGTATCTGCGACAACAGAAGAGGTGCAACAAAGAATAGAAGAGTTAAAAAAAGAAGAGACTTCTAATTCTACCTTTCAAGAGATGGTGGCAACATTTGGAGAGGAAAAGTTCTGGAAATATGAGGAACAACGTTATAACACGATTATAAACTCAGAAAAAGTGAAAGAAACATTATATGAGGAAGAAAAAGAAAAGAACTCTTATCTAGATGAGCCATCCTTACGATTGAACGCCAAAAAAGCCTTTGATGATTTAATCGTAGAAGCAGTGGGAATGGTTGATGCGACTATTTTTTATTATTAGTGCTATTTATAAAATAGCCGTGAACACTCGTGACTTTAGTCATGAGAGGTTCAGTGCCAAAGGTTTAGCAATGATATATCAAAATAGGGGGGCATCCGCAGCAAAAAAATTGCTATTGGACAAGCCTCCTTTAAAATTTAATCCTCAGAACAGCTAAGTCGGAAATAGGTAGTCCTTTCCCTTCTTTGTGTGTTGGTTTTCGCAGATTAATTTAGCTAACTAAAGGAAAAGATTTAGAAAAAGCTAATAAGAAAATGAAATGGATAGCACTTGTCCATTTTGTGGGAAAAGTAAAAATTATATAGCAATTATTTAAATCAATTGCATAGGATAAAGTAAACTCTTTAAAAAATGCAAGCCTTCCACATGTAGCATATGAGGTTTCAAATGAATTGTGACAATAGTGACTAAATCAGTATAAGGAGGGGAACAAAATGTCAGCAGGCAATAATAAGAATTTTGTAATTTCTGAGGAAGACTGGTCCCTCCACCGAAAAGGCTATGATGATCAACAACGGCATCAAGAAAAGGTAAAAGAAGCAATAAAAAATAATTTACCAGACCTTATAACGGAAGAAAGTATAATCATGTCTAACGGTCGGGAAGTTGTAAAAATTCCTATTCGCTCATTAGATGAATATAAAATACGCTATAACTATGATAAAACAAAGCACGTCGGTCAAGGGGATGGGGATAGTCAAGTCGGCGATGTCGTAGCTCGTGACGGATCAGGTGAAAAAGCTCCTGGAAAAGGAACAGGGGCTGGTGATCAAGCTGGAGAAGATTATTTTGAAGCCGAAGTATCATTAATGGAAATTGAAGACGCACTCTTTAAAGAACTAGAGCTGCCCAATCTTCAGCAAAAAGAACGGGATGAAAATGTTGTGGAACACATTGATTTTAATGATGTCCGCAAAACTGGTTTGATGGGAAATATCGATAAAAAACGAACGCTTAAAAATGCCTTTGTACGCAATGCGATGCAGGGGGAACCAGGCTTTCAACCAATCTATCGTGAAGATATCCGCTTTAAAACGTGGAATGAGGTCGTTAAGCCGGAGTCGAAAGCAGTTGTAATTGCAATGATGGATACATCTGGAAGTATGGGAATTTGGGAAAAATACATGGCGCGCAGTTTTTTCTTCTGGATGACACGATTCTTGCGGACTAAATATGAAACAGTTGAAATTGAATTTATCGCTCACCATACAGAAGCAAAAGTTGTCTCTGAAGAAGATTTTTTCTCAAAAGGTGAAAGCGGAGGAACTATTTGTTCATCAGCCTATCGTAAAGCGCTAGAAGTCATTGAGGAGAAGTATCACCCTGCTAAGTTTAATATCTATCCATTTCATTTTTCAGATGGCGACAACTTAACATCAGACAATGCCCGCTGTGTAAAATTGGTTGGAGATTTGATGAAGGTTAGCAATATGTTTGGGTACGGGGAAGTGAACCAATACAACCGCCATAGCACACTCATGTCCGCCTACAAAAACATCACCAATGAAA
>DUSF01000064.1 GCA_012842745.1 Bacillus sp. (in: firmicutes)
GACCAAGGATCCAATGTGGCACCATTAATTTCACGGTAATGATAAATTGGTTCAATTAATTCCTTCGATCCGCAAACGACACCACCAAGTGCATCCTCATGACCGCCCAAGAATTTCGTTGCACTATGAAGGACAAGATCTGCGCCGAGTTCAAGCGGTTTTTGATTAATTGGTGTGGCAAATGTGTTATCCACCACAACAAGCGCACCGACTTCTTTTCCTTTTTTCGCTATTCTTTCAATATCCGTAATTTTTACAGTCGGATTTGTTGGCGATTCCAAATAAACGATTTTACAGCCCTTTTCAATTTCTCTTTCCATTTCTTCATGATTGCCGGTTTCGCATAATACGATTTCAATGTTCATTTGCGGCAAAAATTCAGTAAAAATTTTATTTGTACCGCCATACGTATCTTTGATTGAAACAATCCGATCACCTGGTCTCAAGAATGTATAAAATATGTTGCTAATGGCAGCCATTCCTGTTGAAAAACTTGTGGCAGCTTCTGCCCCTTCCATGATTCTCACTTTTTCTTCAAAGGCTTGTACTGTCGGGTTCGTATTTCTTCCGTAGATATGTCCCGGTTTTTTTCCAGTCGCAACATCATACCATTCGTCCATGTCATCATAGTTGTAAGCGACACTTACCACGACCGGAACTTGTGTGGCTCCATGCACTAATACGTCTTTTTCTCCTGACCATACAGCTTGTGTACCCATGTTCACTTTTTTGTTACTCATAAAATACCCCTCCAATGTTTTTATCTAATAAAAGATTTTTTGCCTGTTACCAGCTGTTCATAGGCAAAGCGCGCGATGACTGTATCTTGCACCCCAGTGCCTGTCAAATCGCAGACGGTTATTTGCCCATGATCGGTTCTTCCTGTTTTTGTACCTGTGATGATTTCTCCCAGTTCTATAATGTTTGCCTCTTCATCTATGATTCTCTTATCTTTTGCGTGATGCAGCTCACCTAATCGGAAACATTGAGATTTGACATCACAAGCGATCAAATCCGCCTTACTAAAAATGTTTTCATCCAGTTCCTGCTTATGCTCGGCATCAGATCCCATCGCCGTAATATGAAGACCCGGATGCAGCCATTCGGCTTTAATCAATGGTGAAGTGGCAGGAGTTGTTGTGATTACAATTTCACTCATTTTGACCACTTCTTCCGGGCTTTTGGCGACAATGACCTTTTTCCCTAATTTCGCTTCCATTTCAACAGCATAGTTTTTTGCGGCTTCATCTTTGCGACCATAAACATAGATCGTCTCAAATTGCCTTATTAGTGAAAGTGCTTCAATCTGGTACCTGGCTTGGGTTCCGGTACCTATGACACCGACACTTTCAACGTCCGGTTTCGCCAAATACTTTGCAGCAATGGCACCGGCCGCCGCGGTTCTTACATCGGTCAAATAGCCATTATCAAGCAAGATGGATTGGGCAAGCCCTGTTTTCGTGCTGAACAGGAGCATCATGCCGCTCAGGCTATTTGACCGA
>DUSF01000065.1 GCA_012842745.1 Bacillus sp. (in: firmicutes)
ATGGGATCTTTTTCTTGTTCGATCTCGCTGTAAGAGGTACGGAAAAACGCTCTTAACATCGGTCCGTTATTCCCGTCCTCAATGATCATATTCTCGCATAAGCGCCAAAGCAACACCGGGAATTCCCTGTAAGCAAACGCTAACTGTTCAAACTCGCTCAGCTTACTGTCGATAGACTGCATATGTCCGCTATATACTTCTTCTGTAACTGCTTGAGCAATGGACAACAGCCGTTCCATGCAAATGCCATTGTCATCTTCTTTAAGATAAAAACACACAGGTCCCTGTTCCTGATTTCTTAGCGCGAGCAAACTTTCTCGATATGAATCGGTCATCTTCTGAAAATCATGATAAATGCCACCGACCCCGGCTTTCATCAACAGGCCTCTTTCATTTTTCAGTTTATTGAGTAAAACATGCAGCACGTCTGAAATCCAGCTTCGCCAAAATCCAGCTGCCATATCGTCAAACTCAGGCACAAACACCAACAGGTTGATGCTTGTTCCGGTGATTGCCGCAAGATAGGTACAGCTTGACTCCAGCGCATTATTCAGAACATTGTGCAAAGCTCCCTTTTCCTGATTCTTTAATGCATTCTTGTCCCCATTTACCGGCAAAAGGGAAATCATAACACCCCTGTTCCATTTGATGGACTGCATTTCACACCAGGCAGCAAAACTTTTTTCTGCCGGCTCATTAATAAATATCGAATACATTATCTCGCTTTCTATTGCCGGACGGATGCGCCATAGCAAGTCCTGTATCTTGCGCTGGCTCTGGGTATTGACGCGATCTTCATCTATGAGATTGCAAAGTTTTCGGATGGTGGCGATGGTATCAGAACGTTTCTGGGGTTTCAGTATGTAGAAGTCGACTTTTAGCGACAGAGCATGCTGCGCATATTCAAAATCATTATACGCCGTATTGATGATAAACCGTGTACTCACACCCCGGGAACGCAAAATGTCCAATGCCTCCAGGCCGTTGATACCAGGCATATTGATGTCCACGATCGCCATGTCCGGATGCAGCTTCTCTACAAGAGATACAAGCTCAATGCCATTTTCAGCAAGTCCTATTACGGATATTTCCGGGAACTCTTTTTGTATAAGCAGGCTTAACGCCTTGCGTTCGATTTCTTCATCCTCAGCAATGATCATCGTATACATGCCGCTTCCCCCTTATCCGGCTTTTTTAGAATACAATGTTTAATTGCGCCATGGCAGTCCGAAATGAATACAGGTGCACCCGGGTTTGCTTGAAATCTCAAATTCAACATCATCATTAAAATACATCATTAATCTCAGGTAAACGTTTTTAAGACCGATATGCTCACTGAAGCATTCTTTTCTGGCCATAGCTTCACGAAGCTCAGCAAGCTCCTCGGGCGGGATACCTCTGCCGTTATCTTCCACCTCTATGCAACATCGATCGTTTTCATGGTAGATACGTATGATTATCTTTCCGCCGCTTGTCATCATTCCAACGCCATATTTTATTGCGTTTTCTACGACCGGCTGCAGTATCATGCAGGGCACATCCAGCCCTTCACAGGCACTGTCAACCTCAAAGATATATTCGATGCGGTTTCCAAAACGGCATTGCTGGATATACAAATACTTTCGGAGATTGTCGATCTCATCTCCTAATGTAACTGATTTCGTTACCTTTCCGAGATTATACCGCAGGTATTCAGCCGTGGCCTCGATCAGCCTTGCAGTCTCTTCAGCTTCTTCAATATACGCCGTTCTGGAGATCATATTCAGTGTATTGAACAGAAAATGGGGATTCACACGGGATTGCAGAAGTTTCAGCTGACTGTTCTGAAGTGCGCTTGATATGCGCATGTTCTCCATCTCAGCTTTCTGGAGTTGTTCACGTATGCTGTGATCTTTCTGTATTTGCTCAAACTGTGTCTGGATGGTATCCACCATATTGTTGAAACAGTTGGCGAACACCTCAAGCTCATCCCCTGTTTTGACGGTCACATGCTCCCTGGACAGCGGATTTTTCGTCATATTGCTGGCAAAGTCAGTCAGTTTTTTTACTGAGCGGGTCAGTCCATCAACTACCCTGTTGTAAAACAGAAAGAAAATAACCAATGAGATCAGGACCGTCATTACCATCACAGCATTAAAGATGAAGCGCAATTGCTGCATCCGGGCCTGCAAATTTTGCGTACTGATGAGTTTTATAGAATAGATTTCTTTGAAACTTTGATTTATGTATCCGATAGTGTTCTGAGATTCCTTATACAAGTTCTGAACAACCAGGTTGTCTTCAAGGGATTCTCCCATCTGGTAAGCGCTGAGTGTCTTCGTCAGCGCAGTGTTCTGTTCAAGATAGGTTTTCACCATGCAGTACAGATCCATGACTTCCCTGGAATAATCCTGCTCTAATTGAGTCCATACGAAATCCAATGCCTTCCTGACAGATTCGATGCTTTGAATGTTATTCTCCAGAGTAGCGGGGCGTAAATATATCAGGCAATCATACAGGTAACGATTGGCAGTCTCCACTTCAGTAAATAACTCGTTCAAATGCAAAAGGTCATCGAGAGCCGCATCGTACTGTTTGCCCATAAAATTGTTGCAGGTGAAGGACACTATAAAAACTACAAGCATCATAAGGAAGATAAGAAAATATCCGAAGCCATATTTTCTGTTTATTGAGTTGCGTAGCGAATACCTTTTGATTATTTTCAAGAGTTTTTCCTTACCGAACTTCATCTTTGACCTCCTTGTTCAGATCGGAGGCAGTTAAATAATCTATGTCCGTATGAATGACATTGTGGGAATAGTGACCTTCTGTCTTATACCGGTAACTTTCCTCGATACTCCGATATCCCATTATGAATGTTTGTTGACGGATGACCCCGTCCATCAGTCCTTCGGTAAGGACCCTCTCCGATTCCTTATAAAAATCAAAACCAATGACACACTTGAATGCCGGAGCACGTTTATCAAGTATTCCCCTTATGGTCATACTCAGTGTGCCCGTTCCTTCTATGCATACAAGTGTGTCGATACCATACTCCCGCTGACTTAAAAGCTTGTATTTTTCATAAAAAGTTATATAGTCATACTGATCATATTCGATTGCTTCAATAGACATATCCGAATATCTTGAAATTACATCCTTTATGCCCTGTAGTCTCAATTCCAGATTCGGATAGCCCGGCGCGCCGCTGATCAGTCCTATTCTCGCCCGTCCTCCTGTTTCTTCCACAAGTTTCTCACCAAGGAGCCTGCCTGCTGCGTAGTTATCAGTTCCTATATAAAGATGTTCGGGGAACTGAGGCAGATCCGTATCGACGAATATTATCTGAATTCCCTTTTTCCATGCATTCTCAAGTGCTTTGATATAGTCCGGATCATCCACGCCCTGGACAATGATAGCATCGACCCGAGCAGCTGTTGCTTCTTTTATGAGCTCCGTCATTTGGGGAACACTATAGTTCATAGAAGGCAATCTGATTTTTACGTTAACAGGAAAATCTTCAGCCGCAGCTGTAATCCCATCGATGACACTTGTCCAGTAAGCTTTGTCATCATGTGGAATTACAGCTGTTATTCTCATCGTGGAGGTATTATGGATCGGTTGATTTTTCTCAGATAATATTGCATTCTGACATCCCGTAAAAGCAAAAGAGAGGGCAAAAAACACCAATAAAACAATGCGTTTTTTCAAAGCATAGTCCCCCTTTCGATGCTGTCCCGGCTGAAAAATTACTCATATATTATACCATACCTTAAACCTAAATCATCCCGTTTTCATCCAAAATGCTGACCAAGTGTTATATGTATTACGTTCTTTTAGCATACTTGCGAACATCAAGCGCAACAGCACTGATTATGATTAGACCTTTGACCACATTCTGCCAGTATGGGCTGATGCCTATGAATGTAAGGCCGTAGTTTAAGACATTGAAGATAATTACTCCGGCAAACACACCGCCTACCGTGCCTACTCCTCCGGTAATGGAGCAACCTCCCACTATACATGAAGCAATGGCATCAAGTTCATATCCTGCTCCATATGCGCTTGTAGCTCCGCCGGTACGAGCTGCTTCCAAACAACCTGCAAGCGCATAGAAAGCTCCAGCCAGTGTGAATGTGACCATCTGGATCTTGAATACGTTTATACCTGATACCCGGGCTGCTTCCATATTGCCGCCTACGGCAAAGATCTCTTTTCCCAGGCATGTTTTGTTATACAGCATCCATACGATGGCCATGCAAACTACAGCAATGATAACGATG
>DUSF01000066.1 GCA_012842745.1 Bacillus sp. (in: firmicutes)
GACACCGCCTATAAGTAAGACAAGCAAACTGAAGAAGCTGACAATATATTTCATGGGCAAGCCACCTCTAACATGCTAATATATGTATTATGTATATAGAAAGGATGATCAAAATGACACAACAATTTGTCGAGCTAGGACAAGGTTATGGAGATATTTATGAATTGTGTGAATTGATCCGCACAAACGAAAAACGATTCCATAATGCCTTTTTGTTTATATCTTATAAAGGAAACGAAGCGTACGCTTCCCCAGCTGTAGCCTTTCAACCGGTCGGCGATGGCAACTTTATGCCTATATACATATGCCGTGAAGGAATCCCTTATAATCCCGGAAAACCTTCCAAAAGGCTGCAATTATTTGAAGAAGCATTAAAAGAAATCGGCAAGGAAGCGATTCCGATGGACATCAAACATTCCTGCTATTATGCGGAAACCATTTTATTCTATCAACATTTGATCGGAGTATTGCGAATGAACCGCTTAATTCCGCCACTGGATTAACGGTTAAAGCCCGATGCGGTAGTCATATTCTTCTTTATCTTTTTTGAATTTTGTATTTTCAAATTCATTTTTTACAAACGGCAAGTAGGATTCAACCACGTCTTTCACGAATGGAAGGCGTTGTATTTTATTTTTTATATAAGGTATTTCGTCCCGATTGCAGTAGAGGACCACATATTTTAATTTTCTTGAAATATAATGCACATGGCCGAACTTTCTTAAACTCTTGGCGTGTTTCAACTGATAAACATACACGATAAGCCCTTGTCTTTCTTGCATTTTCATTACCCCTTTTCTTCATTTCAAGGATACCATACACGTATTTTTAATAGCAACCGACATTCGTGACATGACGTTACAATTTTCGTTATAATCTTTTTTAAGGGACTTGATTATGGTGGAATGAATACAAGGAAATCTCATATTAGAAAATATAGATTAGAAGCTCGTAAATGAAGGAGGCCAATCATGGGAAAAAAGACAAAACTGGCGTTGGCAATCGCCGCTGCAAGTGCAGCTGCATGGGCTGGAAGCAAAGCCTTTATGAAACCCCAAAAACGGGAAGGAAAAGAAGTGCTGCAAAAAGCCCCGGTCGTGCTGGCTCATAGAGGAGGGGCTAAACTCGCGCCAGAACATACAATGATCGCTTTTGAAAAGGCTTTTGAACTCGGAGTCGACGGTTTTGAAATCGATATCAGGCTCACGAAAGATGAAGAAATTGTCGCGTTCCACGATGAAACGATCGACCGAACATCTGACGGATTAGGGGCCGTAAAGGATTTTACACTGGAAGAATTAAAAAACTTTAATTTTGGTTACCACTTTAAAGATGAGAATGGACACCACCCGTATCGGGATCAAAAAGCGGAAATTGTCACATTGAAAGAACTATTTGAAAAGTTTCCAAATATGTATATCAACATCGATATCAAAGATAGCCCGGAAACCTATGAAGGAAGTTTGATGCCTTCGAAACTTTGGAGAATAATTGAAGAATATAAGGCGGAAGACCGTGTAGTGGTAACGAGCTTCTATAGCGAACAAGTCGATCGTTTCAATTTGTATGCACAAAACCGGGTCGCTTTGGGAGCCGGTGAAACGGATGTAAGGAAAGCTTTTGCCGCATATACGAGCCAATTTGGGCATCTCTATCATCCGAAGGTGGACGTTTTCCAACTTCCGACAAAACATGGAAGATTTTCTCTTGATTCACCAAAATTTATCTCTTTTTTAAACAATTTAAATATTCCGGTGCATTATTGGGTCATTGATGATGAAGAGCAAATGGGGAAACTGTTGGACAATGGGGCGAAAGGCATCATCACCGACCGGCCGGA
>DUSF01000067.1 GCA_012842745.1 Bacillus sp. (in: firmicutes)
CCCGCCTCTGGCCCGCCTGAAGCAAAGCATCCTCCATGGGTATGCTCTCCAGTTTGGAGCGAAGTTCCTCCCACCCTACCGTATGCTCGGCGATAAAACGGAAATCGATCTCACCTTTCTCCACCAGAATTTTGGCGACGGCGATGGCGAGAGCCCCATCCCCGCCAGGTTTTACCTGAATGTAAAGATCAGACTTCTTCGCCGTCGCCGTATAAATCGGATCGATGGTGACCAGCGTGGCTCCCCGTTCCTTCGCCCGATAGAGATAGGGAAGGGCGTGAATCGAAGTCCAGACCGGGTTGATCCCCCACAACACAAGGGTATCCGCCTGCGTCATCTCCTCCAAATCCGAGGTCCTGTGCCCGCCGAAGTCATAATAGAAGGCATCGAGCCCCGAGGACCAGCAGGGGGAACCCACCGCCCGGGTCGTCGGGCCCAAACTGTTAAACATCCCTTCCACCGCCTGATGCAAAATGCCGAAGTTCCCCGAATACTTATTCAGGGCGAGGGAGAGATGAGACCCATACCGGCGGTAAAGCTCCATGATCTTCCCGGCAATCCTGTCGATCGCCTCCTCCCAGGAGATCGGCCTCCACTTTCCACTCCCCCTCTTCTCCTGAATCATGGGGGTTTGCAAACGTTCCGGGTGATAAACCAGGTTCACATAGTTAAAGCCTTTGGGGCAAAGCTTCCCCTTCGTATATCCGTGCAATGGGTCTCCGCTCACCTTTTCCAATCTGCCATCCCTGGTAAACCCGAGAAGGCTGCAGTTGCTGTAACAATTGCGGGGGCATACATGCCTGGTGATCCGATAGGCCTCTTCCACGCTCTCCCCTCCCGAAATGTTGCTGATTCTGTGACACAACACCGTTCCGGAGCCCCTTATAATCATTATAGCGAAGAAATAATGGGGAGGAAATGAAGAAAAATGGATAAACAGCTGGGCTTCCTCATCGACACCGAAAAATGCATCGGCTGCAGAACCTGTGAATTTGCCTGCAGGAATGAGCGGGGAAGAAAGGAGACGCACCGAAGAAAAGTAACCTCTCTGGCACATCAGGGGGGAAACACTTTCGCCTACCTCTCCATGGCCTGTAACCATTGTGCCAATCCTTCCTGCATGGCCGTCTGTCCGGAACGCTGTATCCGGAAAGACCGGAACGGCATCGTCATTTTAAATCCCGGCCTCTGCACCGGATGCGGAAAATGCGTCACGGCCTGTCCCTTCGGTGCCATTTCCATATTGCCCGAGACAGGAAGAGCGGACAAGTGCGACATGTGCACAGAAAGGCAGAAGAAGGGAGAACTGCCTATCTGCGTCGCCAACTGTATTATGGGCGCCATCTCCATTATCGATCTATACAGCGCGGAGGCGTTAAACTATCAAGAGTTCCTTCATGATTACGAGATGAGGAGCCTCACCCGCCCCTCCATCCGTTTCATCGAGAAAAAGGAAGAACCCGAATGCTACTGGGTGGAGAAAGGAGATTAAAGGAAACCATGGATACCCCCCTTACGTTTCAGGAATTGCTCATGGGATCTCCCTTTCATTATGCAGAGATCCTGGCCGGCTGGAGCGGAAAGGAGAATTCCTTCCTCCACATCACCGATTCGCTCCCGAACTCCAAAAAAGTCGGCAGCCCCGTTTCTTTACAGGAGACCGATTCCCCCATTCCTCCGGA
>DUSF01000068.1 GCA_012842745.1 Bacillus sp. (in: firmicutes)
GAGGACTTGGAGCGTGAGGGATACGCTGTCGCCGTTTTTAATTTTGAAGCTGCGGCTGTCGGAGCGCCGCACAGGTCGCTCCCTACGCGGGAGCGTGGATTGAAAGACATCCTCATCGATTGCTACATCATTAAAGGCTGCGTCGCTCCCTACGCGGGAGCGTGGATTGAAAGTCTTTTTTCGTAAGGCGGGTTAGGACAATCTCCAGTCGCTCCCTACGCGGGAGCGTGGATTGAAAGATTCCATGCGGCTATAGCTTCTTTTTTCGTTTCTCGTCGCTCCCTACGCGGGAGCGTGGATTGAAAGGCTCACCTCCTTTTCGGCAAGGGCTTTCCGGATGCGTCGCTCCCTACGCGGGAGCGTGGATTGAAAGACACAGAAAGCGGGTGCAAACATGAGTGAATGCGAGTCGCTCCCTACGCGGGAGCGTGGATTGAAAGAAAATAACACAAAAGTGAGGGAAATACAATGCCTGGTCGCTCCCTACGCGGGAGCGTGGATTGAAAGACACCGTGGCAGGGAAAACCTTATGCAGCAGATGGTCGCTCCCTACGCGGGAGCGTGGATTGAAAGCGTGCCATAGCGTCAAAATCTTCCTTCCACCTGCCGTCGCTCCCTACGCGGGAGCGTGGATTGAAAGAGCTGTCATAAGTACAGGTGAAAAATTCAAAAACGTCGCTCCCTACGCGGGAGCGTGGATTGAAAGATCATTTCCGTAAGTATAACTGTCACCACCAATTACGTCGCTCCCTACGCGGGAGCGTGGATTGAAAGAGGCATCGTGCTCGACCTCCTTATACTCCCGTTCTGTCGCTCCCTACGCGGGAGCGTGGATTGAAAGATCATCATTCCTCACTCCCCTGTCTCCTGTATTGTCGCTCCCTACGCGGGAGCGTGGATTGAAAGGCCTTCAACTGCATATTCTCCTGCTGCAAGGCTGTCGCTCCCTACGCGGGAGCGTGGATTGAAAGGTTTCAGCAGGGTAACCTTTTCGCCGCATGCTCTCGTCGCTCCCTACGCGGGAGCGTGGATTGAAAGAGGGATTGCTCATTATACTTTGATTCAATATAAAGTCGCTCCCTACGCGGGAGCGTGGATTGAAAGACGTGCGCGCACGCACGGAACGCAATCGCCTGGGTCGCTCCCTACGCGGGAGCGTGGATTGAAAGATTTTGAGAAGTTGACCTGGCGCATGGTTGCGGAGTCGCTCCCTACGCGGGAGCGTGGATTGAAAGTGAAAGTGTCATTCGGAAGAAAGACAAATAACGGGTCGCTCCCTACGCGGGAGCGTGGATTGAAAGGCAGAAGTCAATCACATTCTGCCGAGGTTCACCGGTCGCTCCCTACGCGGGAGCGTGGATTGAAAGATTTTGTTTTTGCCGATCATCCAGCCTTTGGCAGCGTCGCTCCCTACGCGGGAGCGTGGATTGAAAGACGATAATTGCCGATGTGTTGATCGGGTTAGCTTCGTCGCTCCCTACGCGGGAGCGTGGATTGAAAGTAAGTTCATGCATCTTATACCTGCCTTTCGGTGTCGCTCCCTACGCGGGAGCGTGGA
>DUSF01000069.1 GCA_012842745.1 Bacillus sp. (in: firmicutes)
AGTAAAGGAGTCACAAGCTTGGAACATTTAGACGAGTTATGGAGCAAGGTCCTGGCCCGAGTAGAGCAACAAATTTCAAAACCAAGCTTTGAGACGTGGTTAAAATCGACTAAATTGCTCTCTTACAAAGGAAATAATGTGACAATCGCGGCGCCCACTTCTTTCGCGCGTGAATGGCTCGAAAACCACTATGTACATTTAATTGCGGGAATCTTGTCCGAATTAACCGGAGAAGATCTGTATATTAAATTTGTTGTTCAAAAGGATCAGGACAACGATGATTTTGATATTCCGGCACCGGTCATTCAAACGAAGTCAAATGAGCCTCAAGAAAGCCCACATAGCATGCTTAATCCTAAATATACCTTTGATACCTTTGTCATCGGTTCGGGCAACCGTTTCGCCCATGCAGCATCTCTCGCGGTTGCGGAAGCACCTGCCAAAGCCTACAATCCATTGTTCATTTACGGTGGGGTTGGTTTAGGAAAAACCCATTTAATGCATGCAATCGGCCATTATGTTCTTGAACATAATCCAAATGCGAAAGTGGTCTATTTATCTTCAGAAAAATTTACAAATGAGTTCATCAACTCAATCCGGGATAATAAGGCCGAAGACTTCCGAAACAAATATCGCAACGTGGATGTATTATTAATTGATGATATTCAATTTTTGGCTGGAAAAGAATCAACTCAAGAAGAATTTTTCCACACATTCAATACATTGCATACGGAATCAAAACAAATCGTCATTTCCAGTGACCGTCCACCAAAAGAAATTCCGACATTGGAAGATCGCCTGCGCTCACGGTTTGAATGGGGATTGATTACGGACATCACCCCTCCGGATCTGGAAACGCGGATAGCGATCTTGCGCAAAAAGGCAAAAGCGGATGGACTTGATATACCGAATGAAGTGATGCATTACATAGCAAACCAAATTGACACGAATATTCGCGAGCTGGAAGGAGCATTGATTCGTGTCGTCGCTTATTCGTCTTTAGTTAATCAGGACATCACCGTAGAATTGGCACAAGAAGCGTTAAAAGACATAATGCCTAACACAAAACCAAAAACAGTAACAATTCAGGACATTCAAAAGGTTGTGGGGGAACATTTCAATATCCGATTAGAGGATTTCACTTCAAAAAAACGCACAAAATCCATTGCATTCCCCCGACAAGTGGCGATGTATTTATCAAGAGAATTAACGGATTTTTCTTTGCCTAAAATTGGGGAAGAATTTGGTGGAAGAGATCACACAACGGTTATTCATGCTCATGAGAAGATTGAAAAATTGTTAAAAGTGGATCAACATCTGCAGGAAGAAATCAAGCGGATTCGCAGCATGCTTGGCAAATAAGGTTGTGGATAACCTTCATTTTCTTTTACAGGGTTATTCACAATGTATTAACATGTGGATATGTTGTCCGAACAGAAAAAATCACGCTTATCCACAAATCCACAGCGACTATTACTATTCCTACTCTTTTTATTTTAAAAAATAATAATTTAATAAGTGAGGTATGACGATGAAATTTGAAATCATGCGAGATCGACTGTTGGATGGGCTAAATGATGTAACAAAAGCCATCAGTTCCAAAACAACGATCCCTATCCTGACCGGGATAAAAATAGATGTCAGAAACAACGGCATTCTGTTGACAGGATCAGATGCAGATATCACCATCCAAACATTTATTCCAGCCGAAGAAAACGGCGATCAAATTATCAACATTGTGGAAACTGGATCCATCGTTTTACAAGCCCGAATGTTCAACGAAATCGTAAGAAAACTTCCTACAAATGATGTTGAAATCGAAGTGGTGAATGATTTTCAAACTCATATTCGCTCAGGAAAAACGGAATTCCATTTGATCGGTTTGGATGCATCCGAATATCCGTTATTGCCGGAGATCTCCAACGATAATAAATTCGAAATACCGCCCGATTTATTGAAAGCGATTATTCG
>DUSF01000070.1 GCA_012842745.1 Bacillus sp. (in: firmicutes)
AAGGCCATATCCAGGCCGGCGCCCATCGCAAAGCCGTGAATTTGCGCAATCACCGGCTTATCGATCTCTTCCAGAAGAAGAGGAATCAGTTGAATTTTTTTCCATAGGGAATTTTTGCGTGCCAACCCTGTGGAAGAAATGTCTTCTTTGCTTTTGAAGAACCCTTCTCCCGCATGCATGGCTTTAATGTCGCCGCCCGCGCAAAAAGCTTTGCCGTTTCCTTTGACAATCACTACCCGGATGGAATCATCATCCCGTACTGTTTCCAGCGCCTGAATCCAGTTTAAAATCATTTCTTCGCTGAACGCGTTGTAGGCTTCCGGACGGTTCAATGTAATCGTCGCAATATGATTTTCCACTTCAAACAGCAAATCTGCCATGAAACCTCTCTCCTTTTATAAATTTATTGATCTTCTATTGATTTTGGTGAGCCGCAAGCAGGACAGAAAATGAAGGCCGTGTTTTCAGATGCATTCCCTTTAACCATCAGTTTTTCACCGCTGCCCCTGTTGTTTTGGTGAGATATGCCCAAAGGTCATCGTCATGATTGAGCAAATAGTCGGCGATATGTCCACTCCAATAATCGGCGCTTGTTCCTTCGTCACGCCAGGACCATAGGCGCCGTGTGTACTGATGCAGCGCATGTTCATGGGTCGTACCGATCGCCGCATGCAATTGATGGGAAACGGCAGTCACCGTAGTGATGGCATCTTCAAAGCGGATGCGGGCAAAGGCGATTTCATGCAATACTTTATCGGATTGAACAGCGGCACAGACGTTATTGAACGCCGCAAGCGCGATGGCCGTTTCCCCGGCCAGTTGAGCGATTTGGTATTGCACCAGCTGGAATCGGTGGATTGGGCGGCCGAATTGTTCGCGTTCTTTGGAGTATTGGACCGATAATTGATTGATTTTTTCGATGGCGCCTGTCATTAAGGCGATTTTGAATGCCGTTTCGATGGATTTCAAATGGAAAATTTGTTCATCGGTCAAAAGGGACGAAGACTGTACTTTTACATTGTTCAAAATCACCGTATCGCGCGGCTCGCCTGCCATGTTGCTGCCCGGCTGAATCGTTGCATCCGCCAAATCGATGAGCGCGATTTGTTTCTGTACAAGGGCAACCAAGTGTTTCGCGTGTCTTGCCCAAGGAACATTGTCCAACGTACCGGAAATTTGGCCGTTCTGCAAAGACAAGCCTTCTTGCAAAGAGTATGTTGCAACCTGATCAACCGTTTCGAGATTGCCGGTTTCCAGCAGGAAATTGGCAAATGTTGTTTCGGCAAATGGAATCGGAGCGGCGTATTTTCCTGTCAAACGGACAAGGTTTAACAGGTCCTCCAGGTCTCCGCCGGCACCGCCTTTCTCTTCCGGCACTGCAACGGAAATCATGCCGTTGTCCTCGAACAATTTCCAGACATCTTTTGCCCATTCCCCTTTTTCAAGGACATCCACCATATCTTTTGTCACATGGTCTTCCAACATGCGTTCGGCAACGTCCAAAATCATTTCTTTCATTTCGCTCATTTTGCCACAACCCCTTTCGCCACCATACCGTAGAGAATTTCCGTTGTACCGCCGCGGATTGTAAAACCAGGAGAA
>DUSF01000071.1 GCA_012842745.1 Bacillus sp. (in: firmicutes)
GTCCAGTATAGCCCGCCTAAGTCCCGGCCGCGAGGCCGCTGCCCGGTCGCCGGAGGTCAGACCTTTCCAAGAGCGAGAGGAAAATGGTCTCGATTCTCACGAATCGCCGAAAGTTCTTGGCAGAATCCATCATCGGGATCCGAGTCCCATCGTCCCGATTCACGATAGTGATATATTGCTGTCCAGCGAGTTATTATCTCCTTATTCGAGGAAAGTGCTCCATGAGGTCTCTCCGCGGCCCTACCTCCGAACGTCCGCACCAACGTCACGACAGTAGGTCACCGCCGCGGTTCATGACTGCCATATGAGGATAGCCTGATGAACAACGACATGAGATGCGATGATATGGTGGAAGCGCTCAGAGAGAGCGAGGCCAAGTACCGGAGCTTGTTCACCGAGAACAGCTTGGTGATGCTGCTCATCGACCCGTCCACCGGTAGATTGGTGGATGCCAACCAGGCCGCGAGCGATTATTATGGGTATCCTCTAGACAAGCTGACGAGACTGAGGATCACTGACATCGACATGCTTTCCCTGGACGAGGTCAAGGCGAAGATGGAGCAAACCATCGCGGGCGTGAAACGGAGTTTCAGCTCCCGGCACAGGCTGGCAAGTGGGGAGGTCCGTGATGTGGAGATCTTCTCCGGCCCCATCACGGTCGACGGTCGGCCCCTGCTCTACTCCATCGTCCACGATGTCACTGGGAACAAACAGACCGAGAAGATGCTCAGAGAGAGCGAGGCCCGGTATCGCGAGCTGTTCCATGCCATGCGAGAGGGGGTGGTCGTCATGGAACTCATCCTGGTCGACGGCAAAATAACCGACTGGATCTACGAGGACTACAATTCGGCTTACCTGGAGCTCATCGGGCTCGCTCCTGGTACGAACATCCGGGGGAAGAGGGGCTCTGAGGTGATCGGCCAGGACCTCGCGAAAGTTTACCTGCCAACGCTCGAGAGGATGCGCGGTCCCGAGGCAGATATGCAACTGCGGTACACCAGCCCCATCTCCGGCAGGGAACTGCTCGCTTCGTCGGTGGCGGAAGGTGACCGGATAGTCATCGCGTTCACGGACATAACCGATCTGAGGAGGACCGAGGAAGACCTCCGCCGCTCCAACTATGAGCTGCAGCAGTTCGCGTACGTGGCGTCGCACGACCTGCAGGAGCCGCTCAGGATGGTCACCTCCTACATCGGCCTGCTGAACAAGAAGTTCGGGGACCAGCTGGACCCCAAGGCGAAGGAGTACATGAGCTACGCCGCCGAAGGCTCGCACAGGATGAGGGAGCTGATCGACGATCTGCTGGCGTACTCGCGCATCGACTCGCAGTCCACCGTCCTGGAGGAGATCGACATGAACGACAAGGTGAGGGCGGTGATAGAGGACCTCCATGTCGCGATCGGGGAGATCGGCGCCGAGGTCGTCGTCAACCCCCTCCCGAAGATCTGCGGCGACCGGACCCAGATGAAGCAGCTGATGACGAACCTCATCTCCAATGCGATCAAGTTCCATCGGGACGATGAAGTGCCGAGGATCGAGATCTCCGCGGTCACCTTCGATGACAAGTTCGTGTTCTCCGTCCGCGACAACGGCATCGGCATCGATCCCAAGTACCAGGAGAAGCTGTTCAAGATGTTCTCCCGCCTGCACACCAGGGAAGAGTATCCGGGCACCGGGATCGGGCTCGCGATCTCGAAGAAGATCGTGGAGCGGCACGGCGGCAAGATCTGGTTCGAGAGCGAGCCGGGCA